>DQYM01000196.1 GCA_011040545.1 Candidatus Bathyarchaeota archaeon
GCGTTGGGGCACTTGGCCTAGGCAGGCTTAGGCGCTTGGTCCCAACACGGTGGAGCATAACAGCAGTAGATAGCATAATATCTAAGCACCTAGCAAGCAAGGTTAAAAGCTACCCGTTGATCAGGGAGTTCCAAGCCTACCATGCCTCCTACCTAGATAACCACTACGTGGTCATACTCATGCCAGATACGTGGGCCTACGAGCTCCTTGAGGCCTGGTCGCCAGGTGCTATTTGGAACCCAAACGATAGGATAGTATTCTGCTCTGATTGGGAGGGCTGGAGGGGGAGGGCTTCTTATGCTAAGCCAGGTGGCTCATATTATGCAGCCCGCCTGGCCGTCTGCGAGGCACTAGAACGCATGAGGAAGCAAGCAAGGGTGGTCGTCTTACGTGAGGTAAGGCCAGGGTATATGTTCCCAGTAGGTGTTTGGCAGGTTAGGGAAGCCATTAGGGCTGCCCTACGCTCACGGCCATTTAGGTCAGATGATATAAGGGAGGTCCTATCTTATGCTGCTAGCAAGCTCACCATACCGATTAGGGCATGGGTTAGGGCCAGCAGGCTACTTAGGAGCGCACTTGAGCAGGTAAAGCTAACGGCCTTCTTCTCCTCTAGCTAAACCAACTAAGCCTTTTAGGCGCTTTAGTGCCCTAAGCTTCTCATCATGCCCTATCCTAGCCCTCCATATGGCTTCCTCAAGCAAGCCTATGGCCTCATCCATGAGCTTCCTATTCACTGGGTATGGGACGCCATCCTTGCCACCAAAGGCAAATGAGAACCTCACGGGGTCCCGCCAGCTCGGTGCCTCGCCATACACTAGGTCGGCTATGAGCGCAAGTGCCCTCACGGTAGCTGGGCCAAGCCCCCTGATGGCCAGCAGGGCCTCATAGTCCCTCGGCTGGAGCTCGTAGGCACGGGCTAGTGCTTCCCAGTTGGCATTCAAGGGCATCCTTAGGTAGGGGAGCTCAATAGCCCTTGTCTCCCTGCTGCTCGGCAGCCACCTACATAGGCTCTCCTGCCACTTGGGCCTAAGGGACTTGAGCAGCCTCCTTATGCGCCTAGGCCCCTCGCTAGCTAGGTCAAGCGATGCCCTCCTGCAGCCCTCGCTCTCACGGGCCGTCATATCAAGCACCACTGGCCTAATGGCATCACTAGCTATGCCAGAGTGGGGCTCAACGACAAAGCCCTCATGTAGCTGCTCGGAGAACCAGTGGTAGCGCCTAGCTGTCCTATCGGCTACGCTCATTCCCTGTTGAACAACTGCCCAGCTGCCATCCTCAGCTATGAACATAGCGTGGTGGTAGAGCGTGTAGCCATCTTGGATAGCTGCATTATCTACTTTAGCACACATCCTGCTTGCGTACTTCAGCTCCTCACGTGCCCCCTCGCCAAGGCCGAGGGCTTCAACTGCTATATCTATATCCCTTGGCGTAGCAAGGGAGCGCTTCCCCTTCCCACCGCAGATAGCAATCCCATGCTCCTCTGGCCTTATAGCCTGCCTTAAGACAGCTGTTGCAACAGTTGTTATGCCAGATGAATGCCAATCAAATCCAAGGACGCAGCCCAGGGCTTGGAACCAGAAGGGATCTGAGAGCCTCCTTACGAACTCCCTAGGCCCATGCTCCTCTACCAGCAGGATGGCTATGGCATTAGCTAGGCGTACCATCCTCTGCATTAACCACCTGGGCACGCCACCCTTATGGAGCGGTAGGTCGGCTATGCCCGTCCGCTTCAAGCCAGTATGGGATGGCCAGCAGCTAGCTTAAGCGTTCTTAACGAGGGGCTTGTGAGGGGATGGCGTGGGCGAAATTGGGGCTCACCCCTAGCTGGGCTGCTTGAGCAGCCTACCCTCCCTATCTATCTCACCAGCCCTTATCCTGGTCGTTGAGATGGGCTTGCCATCCTCAGCTAGGACCATCGGTATGACGATGACCTCAAGGGGCCTAAGGCCCTTTCTAGCCCTAAGGGCATTTAGCTGCTCTGCCCTTGGTGCTGTTTCCTCGCTAACTACTATGGCCTCAAAACCACCATCCCATATAGCTGGCCCAAATGGGTCGTTTATGGCTATTACCTCCACACGGTGGAGGTTCCCTTCATCGCATATGAAGGCCAACAGCTCCTCAAGGCGCTCCCTATACGAGGCGACCTCATGTGGCTTGCCCATCTCAGCTACGAACTCATCTGTCGTAAGGCCGATTACCACGAGATCGCCTACCTCAAATGCCTTCCTCAGCAGGGCCTTGTGGCCCTTGTGGAGCATATCAAAGGTGCCAGCTACACCTACGACCCTGAAGCGACCCCTAGCCAAGGTAATCACCTCATGCTCGTAGCCCTGAGGAAGAAATGGCTCCAAGCCCCAAATATCAAGCCAAGGGCAAAGAGGATGCTACCGCTGATGGCAAGTAGGAACTTCATGGCCTCCAAGCTGAGCAGGGCATAACCTGGCTTTAGCTTCACGACCAGGCCTGCAAATACAATTGAGCCAAGTGGCGTGAAGGCGAGGAGGGCACCTAGGGCCACGAAGGTAAGGCCAGGTAGGACGAGGGCGAGGAAGAACATCTTCCTATCCTCAGCCCTAAAGCTAGCTGAAACTACATCCTCTGGCACCAGCGAGGGGGCTGCCCTCGCTATGGCCTTCACTAGAATTGGCGTTACGAATAGCATGAAGGGGAGCATGGTGGCGAACCACCAGATGGTGAGGGCCAGTGCGAATAGGGCCAGGGCCTGTGGGCTTAGCTCAGGTGGGAGGAAGCCCATGAAGTAGATCGTGCCAACGTATAGGAAGGCCACTATGGCATTAGCTACCACTAGCATGAGGCTTGAAACTACAACGAACCGCCTCCAGCTAAAGCGCCCCTTTAGGAGCCTCCCAAGCATGAAGAAGCCTATGAAGTTGCCTGGAACTGCTGCTACTAGGCTAGGTATGTAAAGCGTGCCGTGCTTGATGGAGTCGGCCACCAGTGTCCCTATGGCTGCCCCTATGGCTGCTGGCCAGGGGCCAAAGATTATGGCGAAGACGCCTGGTATCACGACAGCAGGCCTGAACTGCCCAAAGCCCCAGGGGGACGTTATGTAGGCCGTTAGGAGGCAGCCTATGGCATAGAGGGCTGCACAGAGGGCAGTAGCACTAACATCAACTGCCCTTGGCCTACCCCTTAGCCAGCCCCCCATCAATAAGCACCATAGGCAGCTGCCCCTTCCCCTTGATATTTATTCCGCAAGAAATCTATAGAGAGCTATATAGAGGCATTTAAATGAAAAGATCCTGCTTCCTAGGCCTTATGAGCTCCCTCGCCGTGGCCTGCTCAGATGGCCTATACTCATAGCCCCTTACTATGGCTACGGGGATGCCTTCCCAAGCCTGGCCCATCACGAGCTCTGCAGCAGAGGCAAGCTCATCTGCTACGGCCACCTGCGTTACCCTCAGCACGTAGCCGAAGAGGTCCCTATCGCCCCTCCTATCCCAGATGGGGTCAAGGCCCGCCACGCCTATGGCCACGTTTATGGTCCCACGCCTAAGGGGCCTGCCGTGCGTATCGCATATTATCACGGCCACGTCCTTGCCAGTTAGCTCCCTTATGCGCTCCCTTATGCGCCTAGCAGAGGCATCTGGGTCCTCTGGAAGGAGGGCCACCGTGTCCTCGCCAGGAACGTTGGAGCGGTCAACACCAGCATTAGCACAAATGAAGCCATGCTTAGTTTCACATATCAAGTGGCCATCGCCCATGCGGGCTATTCCCTTGCTCTCCCTCAGCACTACCTCAACGAGCCTTGGGTCCTTCCCAAGTGCTCTAGCAACGTTCTCTGCGAAGGGGGAGGGCTTCACATCAGATAGGTGGACTACACGCCCCTCCGCCCTAGAAACTATTATGTGCGATACGACTATTACATCGCCATCTAGGATGCCAACGCCCTCCCTGCTCGCTGCCTCACATATCAGGGCACCTATATCATCGCCCTCATGGACTATGGGTAGCGTTTCCAGCCCTATGATACGTATCTCCCTCATGCCCCCACCTGGGCAGCGCAAACCTTAAATACCCATGTATTACGATCAGCCGAAGAAGTATTACGGGGGAGAGGGCATGGAGGTGGTCGTGAGGCTTGAGGGCGTTTCCACGACATACGAGGGCGAGAGGAGGCCAGCTATAACCGACATAAACCTGCTGGTGGAGAGGGGGGAGCTAATCACAATAATCGGCCCAAATGGGGCTGGCAAGACCACGCTGCTTGAGACCATAAATGGCCTCCTGCCATCTGAGGGCCTCGTAGAGGTATTTGGGCTCAGCGTGAGGGAGCATGGCCGTGAGCTAAGGCGTAGGATAGGCTACGTGCCCCAGGACTTCATGGTTGAGGCTGGGACGCCATTTCTGGTCAAGGACGTAGTGGCCATGGGTCGGGTCGGTAGGATAGGCCCTCTCAGGCCGATTAGGGAGGGGGATTGGGAGATCATATGGGCCGTTATGGAGGAGCTAGGCATAGCAGATCTAGCAGATAGGCCAATTGGCAAGCTATCTGGTGGCCAGCAGCAGAAGGTGATGATAGCTAGGGCACTTGCCAAGGAGCCAGAGCTCCTACTGCTTGATGAGCCATTCAGCAGCCTAGATGCCAGATCCAGGATGGTCGTCTGCGAGATACTTGATGGCCTGAGGGAAGAGCGTGGCGTAACAGTGCTCGTAGTAACGCACGACCTATCTGCCATACCTGAGGGCTGCGAGAGGATCGTGCTGCTAAACGAAGGCAGGATAACTGCTGATGGGGCTCCCGACCAGGTGTTCGCCTCCGAGGCCTTCCTAAGGGCCTACGGCCCAGTTAGGGCGGTGATAGCATGATAGCCCTACCCTCTACGCTCCTGCTAAGGGCTATTGCTGGTGGCGTGCTAGCTGGTGCCCTCTGCTCCCTGGTGGGCGTGTTCGCCGTTAGGCTTAGGATGAGCTCCATAGGGTTCTGCATGTCCCACTCCGCCTTCGCTGGTGCTGCCCTCGGCGTCCTACTGGCCCTAGATCCACTACTAATGGCCATGCTAGCTGCCCTTGCAACAGCAGCCCTGCTGGGGCCGATTTCAGAGAAGGCTAAGTTGCCAGCTAATGTGATAGCTGGTGTTATGTTCCCCATGACCATGGCCCTAGCATTTATATTCTTAATGCTGCTCCCTGGGCCAGTAATTGGGCTTACGGTGCTAAGCCTGCTTTGGGGCAGCGTACTAACTGTTAGTCCAAGCGATGTAGCTTTCCTAGCTATCCTGCTGGCCCTCACGACCTCCTTCATTGTTCTCTTCTGGAAGGAGCTAAATGCTGTGCTCTTTGACCCAAGGCTAGCTGAGGCTGATGGCGTAAACTCAAGGGCTTACATGAATGCCATTATATTCCTCCTAGGTGGCGTAGTAGCCCTATCGCTAAAGCTAGTAGGTGGGCTCCTAGTATATGCACTTGTCGTGAACTCCGCTTCAACTGCCCTCCAGCTCTCCTATGATATGAAGAAGATATTCCTGCTCTCGCCCTTCATAGGCATGCTGGCCTTCCTAAGTGGCTTTGGCCTCTCGCTCTGGCTTGACCTACCAGTTGGCTCCTCAATCGTGCTTACCTCATCCATCATGCTCGCCACCTCCATAGCCCTCTCCCCGAAGAGGAAGCGGGGGTGAGGTAAATGGCCATGAGGCAGATCCTAGGTATGGCCCTGCTTGCCTCCCTCGTAGTGCTATCAGCAGTAGCCAACCTAGCCGTGGGCCAAGCAGCCTGCGAGGAGGGCGGTGGCCATGAGCTCTACGTGGTGTGCATGACGACCGTCCTAGCATCCATAGTGGAGCAGATAGGGGGGCCGTACGTATCAGTTGAGGCCATCGTGCCACCTGGCTTCTGCCCTGGCCACTACGACGTAAGGCCAAGTGATGTAGAGGCCATCAGGGAGGCCGATCTGATAATAGGGCATATAGCCGTGTTCCCATGGGTAGAGGACCTATTTGAGGCAGCAGGGAGGCCAATAGAGGATCTACACATGATATCTGGCCCCTGGAACACGCCTACCTCAGCTATCTCATACGTCAGTGCCATAACTGCCCTCCTCTGCGAGCACGCTACCAACTCCACCATGGGGGATTACTTCACGACCATGAACGCAACCCTCTGCTCAGAGCTGCTATCCCTTGCTGATGAGCTCCAGGGGAAGGCTAGCGAGCTAGGCGTAAGCGATGTAAAGGTCATCTGCATGGAGTGGCAGGTTTCCTTCGTCTCCTGGCTTGGCTTCAACATAACGGCCACGTTCCCACCACAGGAGCGCATGAGCGCAGCTGATGTTGAGGCCCTAGTAGAGCTTGGCCGTGAGGAAGGGGTAGCGATAGTAATAGACAACCTACAGAGCGGGACGGAGGTCGGCACTGAGATAGCACGTGAGATAGGGGCTGAGCACGTGGTCCTAACTAACTTCCCAGGTGCCGTCCCAGGCACGAATACGCTAGCCGATATGATAAGGTATAATGCTGAACAGCTATTTAACGCCACGAGCAGGTGGAAGGCCCTAAGCGGGGAGCTAAGGGAGCTTAGAGGACAGCTTGAGGCCCTAAAGGGTGAGAACATGCTCCTATGGGGTGCTACTGCCGTCCTAGCTATAATTGCCATAACCGAGGGCATAGTAATAGCCATGTGGAGGAGGAAGCCATGATAGAGGTCCTCAACCTAGATGAGCAGGGGAGCAAGGAGCTCATATCAAGAGCCCGTACAGCGGGGATGAAAGTAGGCCTCACCGTCCTCAGGCCAGGCCAAGCAGTAGGCAGGCATTCAACTGGCCAGAACGAGGAGGTCCTAGTGTTCCTAAGGGGCCAGGGCAGGCTGGTGGCCGATGGAGGAGAGCATGAGGTAGGGGAGGGCATGGTAGCCTACATACCGCCACGCACGGAGCACAACGTCCTGAACACAGGCGAGGGACTGCTCTGCTACATCTACGTAGTTGCGCCCGTGAGGAGGGCCTGAGGCTAAAAACCTATTTTTTGTGCTTGCCTATGCCGTCCTAGGTGCTAGCCAATCTATTAGAGCCCTTGGATCATTACACTTAACCACGAACTTAATTGGCCCTAGTGGTGATTCACCCTCTGGCTCGGAGAAGGAGATGTGCCTTACGTATGCAGCTTGCTTGTTCAAGTAGAACACCATGGTATTGCCTTCTAGGCCAGATTGCAGAACGGCCCTAGCAGCATCAGATATACGCTCAATCCTTATTAGAGCCCTAAGCTTGGATAGGGCATCACGCCCCCTCGCCCTGGCCACTAGGAGCTCGCCAAGCTCAGCCTGCCTGACCTCGTACTCCGCACCAAATAGCACGTTCTCAATAGCCCTCCTGACCTTCTCAGGGTCCTCAGTTGGGTAAATGCGGGCCTCAACTAGGACCTCAACGTCGCCCTCGCTCAAGCCACCACCTAGCTAGTAGGTGGCATGGCCTTAATTTAAGGGAAGTGCAGGGGTAGGGCAGCAGGCACTTCCATAAAAGCGTGCCTATGGCAAGCCTTATCAACATGGAGCCCTAAGCCCCTAAATGAGGGATGGCCAGTGGCTCGTGAAACACGGCTACATAAGCGAGTAATAGCACGTTTCGGCCTAAATGAGCATGGCGAGCCCATTGACAGAGCATTAGAGGGCTTTTTAGATCTACTTCTAAAGGAATCACCATTTAAACTTAAGGCGTTTGTAGTCTTCGGCTCAAGAGCTAGAGGCGATTGGAAGCCCTGGAGCGATACAGACGTGTTATTAATTATGGATGGGTTAGAAGGCAAGACCCTACAGGAGGTCATGCGTGAGCTCAAAGGCGTTTGGAATGGGTTAGCTAACCTGCCAGCTGCTGGAATAGAGGCACGTATATTTACCCCAGAGGAGGCCACCAAATTACTTCACAAAAGGACTAGCCTCACCATCCTAGATGCTTTGGAGGGTGGCGTTACCTTATACGATGATGGATTTTGGAGCAAGCTTAAGGCCGAGTTTAAGGATATGAAGAAGAAGGGTCTTGTGAAGAAAACACCAGGGGGCTGAGAGATAAAAACCTAGGGCTGATGGGCAGCTACCTTAGGAGCTGGCCAGTAGGGAGCAGCTGGTGGGGCCGCCGGGATTTGAACCCGGGACCACCAGCTCCCAAGGCTGGCAGCCTAGCCTGGCTAGCCCACGGCCCCCATCGGCATGGCTGGTATGGGCTCTATTAAGCCTACC
>DQYM01000162.1 GCA_011040545.1 Candidatus Bathyarchaeota archaeon
CAGACCGTGGCCTCCCTCCTAAAGCACGTGGCCTTCTACATAGTGCCCATCCTCAACCCAGATGGGCTTATTGCATCGCTGGAGAACCCCTGGCACAGGAAGAACCTTAGGCCAGTTGATGAGGATGGCGATGGGCTAACAGACGAGGATCCACCAGAGGACCTAGATGGTGATGGAACCATATACTGGTGGTGGAACGATACCGACCATGGCTTTGAGGGCATAGATAGCGATGGGGATGGCCTCCTTAACGAGGATTGGCTAGGTGGGGTAGACCTAAACCGCAACTACGGCTTCCACTGGAATGATACGAGCGTTGATAGCGGTAGCTCGGACCCAGGTGCGGAAGCCTACGTGGGGCCAGGGCCATTTAGCGAGCCAGAAACGAGGGCCATGAGGGACTTCGTGCTCTCCCACTCAGATATAGAGCTGGCCGTGAGCTACCATAGCGGGGCTGCCTGCGTCCTCTACCCCTGGTTCTACACACATGCCCCATGCCCAGATGAGGGCACGCTAGCTAAGCTAGCTGCTGCCTACGGCTCCGTAGCTGGCCTCCCGTATAGGCCAGAGGATGTCCCAGTTAGATACACCTGCAGTGGCACGTGGGGCGATTGGATGTATGCAGTAGCCCACATCCTGCCACTAACTGTGGAGGTCTACGGCATGTACGGCAACTGGACGTGGTGGGAGGAGCATACAGAAGAAGTAAATGGCACTTGTTACTTTAAGGACATATGGGCTTACTTCAATCCACCTGCTGAGGAAATAAAAGCCATATGTCAGAGGAACTACCAGGCCCTCTTATCCATGGTTCTTAGCTACCTACCGCCAGAGCAGCCTAGCGAGCCTGGGGGGGCTCAGCCAGGCACTAGTGGCCTGGGGTGGCTTAGTAGCCCTATTACCATAGCTTTAGCACTAGCGGGCACCTCAGCACTAGGCATTTCAATTACCATCTGGCTTAGGAGGCGTGTTAGCCGTGGAGCTTAAGCTAATCCCAACTACTCCCTAGGGGGCTAGTTGGGATCGTTACTCCTACCAAGGGGAGAGGAGAGGCTAGAGGTGCGACCAACCTCTCCCAGGGCAGCCGAGAGGGAGGAGGGACATAGCTTATTTCGGCATCTCAATTTTAACTATCTTCCTCTTCTCAAGCCTGCGTATGGCATCTAGGAACTCGCCCCTCCTCCGACCATCTGCCTCAAGCTTCCTCAGGAGGTCCCTGACCCTGGCCCTACCACGGCCCCTTATGTCGTTCCTGAGTTGCTCAAGAACAGCACGCTCAACACGACCGCACTTCCATGTAGTATTCCTGATCAGCACTACTATTCCTTCTAGTAATCTAGGCTTCTCCCCCTTTGCCACCCCTCTCCCCTTCCCAGAGGGGAGGGGCCAGGCTTATAACTTTTTTCACCCATATAGTAAATACCATTGGTCTAAGTTAATGCCCCATAAGGCTTAATTCCCTAGGGACCGTGGGGCCAGGGAGCCATGTGGCCAATAAGGGATGTAAATCCAACGAGCAGGAGGCCAGTAGTTACACAGGCCCTAATAGTAGCTAATGTGATAATGTTCATACCAGTGCTCTACGCCCTCCTGACAGGAGATGAAGCCCTATACGAGTGGATCATGCTTTACTTCGGCTTGATCCCAAGCCACATGCTTGCCCTAACCGACCTACATGCCCTACTCACATCAATGTTCACACATGCTGATATATTCCATATACTCGGTAATATGGTGTTCCTCCACATATTCGGAGATAATGTTGAGGACGTAATGGGAAGGGCTACCTACCTCTTCTTCTACCTCTTCTGGGGCTTAACAGCTATTGGCCTACATACCTTGATATGCCTCTTATTTAGCCCCTGGATGCTTGATGTCCCACTGGTTGGCGCCTCAGGTGCCATATCTGGCGTCATAGGTGCTTACGTAGTCCTATTCCCAAGGGCACGCATACTTACGGCTGTCTTTGGCTACTACGGGTACTACTCAACTATTGAGATAAAGGCACTACACTACGTGGCCATCTGGTTCATCTTCCAGCTCATATACGGCCTGCTTGCCCTTGGCCTGCCCTTCTTGAGCGTGGCCTACTGGGCACACATAGGTGGCTTCCTAGCTGGCGTGCTAGTGGCCCTGCCGTTTAGGGAGCGTGTTAAGTACAGGGCAAGATCGCTTGGCTGGAGGTGGTAGGCCCATGAGGGAGAACGTGAAGCTCATCCTCTTAGCCATAAGCCCACTCCTAGGTGCCCTACTGATATGGGGCTGCCTTGCCCTAGCCCTGAGGACGCCCTACCCGCTCGTAATGGTAACTGGCCAGAGCATGGAGCCCACGCTCCACGATGGGGACCTAGTGCTGATTGAGGGCGTGGACATAAAGGATGTTCAAGTAGGTGATATAGTGGTCTTCTACAGGCCTGGCTCTCGCTCGGAGATAGTAATACATAGGGTAATAGCCAAGGTAGAAGTTGATGGCCAAGTAGCCCTTAGGACGCAGGGTGATAACAGCCCCACGCCAGATACGGACTTAGTGAGGCAGCAGGACCTGCTCGGCAGGATGATATACAGGCTGCCTGGGGCTGGGAACATCATAAGGTTCCTTAGGAGCCCAGTGGGCATAGCTATAATAGCCATCGTGTACGGCATCTACCTCGCCCTAGTCTTCAGGAGGGCAGGCGAGGGAGGGTGAAATGCTAGGTGGCTACTGGGGTAGGCTCCTGAGGGTTGACCTGACCAAGGGTCTCGTTAAGGTTGAGGAGCTGCCAGAAGGGGTCCTAAGGGCCTTCATAGGTGGTAAGGGGCTTGGGGCATGGCTCCTCTACAGGGAGCTAGCAGCAGGCGTAGATCCCCTAGGCCCTGAGAACAGGGTGGCCTTCCTAACTGGCCCAGCTACGGGCACGGCCATCCCAGGTAGCTCAAGGCTTGCTTCTGCCTTCAAGTCCCCGCTTACTGGCATCTGGGGGGAGAGCTACTGTGGTGGGGCCATCGCCCACGAGCTGAAGGCAGCTGGCCTAGATGCCGTACTGATATCGGGCAGGGCGGAGAAGCCAGTTATGCTTGTTATTACTGATGGGGGAGCTGAGCTAAGGCCTGCTGAGCACATCTGGGGCCTAGATACATTTGAGGCTGAGGAGGCCATTAAGAAAGAGCTTGGCAAGGGGTTCCAGGTGCTTACAATAGGGCCTGCTGGTGAGAAGCTAGTTAGGTTTGCATGTGCCTGCCACTCAAGGGGGAGGCAACTTGGGCGCTGTGGCATAGGGGCTGTAATGGGCTCTAAGAACCTAAAGGCCATAGCAGTTAAGGGCTCAGGTGAGGTAGGGGTAGCTAGGCCCGATGAGCTTGAGGAGCTAGTGGGGGAGCTTAGGGCCAAGGCCAGGGAGGTCCTCAGGGGCCTAAGCGAGTACGGGACGCCTGGCATAATGGCTAGGACTAATGCTACTGGGACATTGCCCACTAGGAACTGGACGGAGGGTAGCTTCCCAGGCTACCCTAAGATTGGCCCAAAGGCCATGAGGGAGCGAATAGTAGTGGCCTCAAGGGCCTGTAGGGGCTGCCCAGTAGGATGTGCTAAGCTATCTGAGGTAAGGGAAGGCCCCTATGCTGGCACGAGGGTAGAGGGGCCTGAGTATGAAACCCTCTTCGCCCTTGGCTCCCTCTGCTATAACGACTGCCTTGAGGCAATTGCCAAGCTTAACGAGCTCTGCGATAGGCTTGGCCTAGATACCATATCCACTGGCAACGTGCTTGCCTTCGCTATGGAGTGCTACGAGCGTGGCATAATCGGGCCTGAGGACACAGGTGGCCTTGACCTGCGCTTCGGCAACCACGAGGCCATGGTAGAAGCCGTTAAGCGCATAGCCATGAGGGAGGGGGCGTTCTTCAGCCTGCTGGCTGAGGGGGTTGCTAGGGCATCAAGGGCCATTGGGAAGGGTGCTGAGGACATAGCTATTCACGTGAAGGGGCTTGAGCCACCTGGCTACGATCCAAGGGGCCTAAAGGGAGTAGCCCTAGCCTATGCCGTTTCAGCAAGAGGAGCCTGCCACCTAAGGCACGTTGCCTACAGGCCTAACCTAACTGGCCAGCACCCATTTAGGCCTGGCGTTGAGGTAGATAGGCTATCGTATGAGGGGCAAGCGGAGATAGTAGTTGAGCTTGAGGACTTCTACGCAGTAGTAGATAGCATGGTGCTCTGCCGCTTCCTCTGCCTCCCGACCATAGGGCCTATACTATGGGAGGGGCTCACGGCCATCTACTCTGCCATAACTGGCCTAGATGTCAAGCCAGAGGGCCTAAGGGCCATAGGAGCTAAGATAAACGACCTAGTAAGGGCCTTTAATGTACGTGAGGGCATTAGGCGTGAGCACGATACGCTCCCAAGGCGCTTCTTTGAGCATCCAGTAAGAGGCGAGGTCGTAGATAAGAGCGCCTTTGAGCGTATGCTCAATGAGTACTATGCCCTTAGGGGTTGGGATGAGCAGGGGGTACCTAAGGAGGTGCCTACGGCCTAGAGGGCCTAGCGAGGGAAAGCTTTAATTCTAGGGGGCGATGTGATCGTGAAATGCCGTACGTAGAAGAGCTGCAGGCCAAGATAAGGGAGCTAGCAGAGCGCAAGAGGGCCGTTATACTAGCCCATAACTACCAGCGTACCGAGGTCCAGGAGGTAGCTGATTTCGTTGGCGAGTCCCTGTTCCTAGCTAGGAAGGCACTTGAGGTAGATGCTGAGCTAATAGTCTTCTGTGGCGTGGACTTCATGGCTGAAACGGCAGCTATCCTGAACCCAGGGAAGAAGGTAGTGCTGCCAGATCCAGCCTCTACCTGCCCAATGGCAGCCCAGCTACCAGCCCACCTAGTGAGGGAGGCTAGGAGGAGGCATCCAGGCATCCCAGTGGTCCTCTACATAAACACGCTGGCTGAGGCAAAGGCAGAGGCAGATGTGATATGTACATCTGGTAATGCAGTTGAGGTCGTAAGGGCACTTGGAGCTGATAGGGTGCTCTTCGGGCCAGATAGGAACTTATGCTGGCACGTCCAGAGGCACCTACCCGACGTTGAGGTGATACCGATACCAGAGGCTGGCTACTGCTACGTGCACAAGCTCTTCACGCCAAGGGCCGTCCTAAGGCTCAAGGAGGAGCGGTATCCAAATGCAGCCCTGCTAGTCCACCCTGAGTGCGATCCAGAGCTCCAGCTATCAGCCGATGTAGTGGGCTCAACTGGCCAGATGTATAAGTACGTGCGTGAGGCCAAGCGCAGGGAATTCCTGATCGCTACTGAGGTAGGGCTAGTTGAGCGCATAAACAGGGAGCTGCCTGGTAAGAGGGCCATACCAGCTAAGCCAGATGCGATTTGTGCTGAGATGAAGCTAGTAACTCTTGAGAAGGTCTTGAGGGCTCTTGAGAAGGAGAAGCCAGTTGTAAGGCTGCCTAGGGATATAGCAGCAAGGGCTAGGGAGGCTGTTGAGCGCATGCTTGAGGCCACAGGGGTGCTTAAGCATGGTATTGCCTCCCTACGTTGAGCAGAAGGTCAGGGAGGCCCTTTCAGAGGACATAGGGATGGGCGACCTAACGAGCGAGCTGGTCGTGCCAGAGGGCGCCTGGGCTGAGGCAGAGGTCATAGCCAAGGAGGAGGGCATTTTAGCTGGCGTGAGGGAGGCTAAGCTGGCCTTTGTGATCCTAGGTGCCCGCATCCTGGAGGCCATGGAGGATGGGAGCTCGGTAAGGCCAGGTGATGTAGTAATCCGTGTTGAGGGGCCAGCTAGGGCACTGCTTGCTGCTGAGAGGACAGCCCTTAACTTCCTAATGAGGATGAGCGGTATTGCCACGGCTACTGCTGAGCTTGTCAGGAGGGCTAGGGCAGTTAACCCAGCCGTTAGGGTAGCTGCAACAAGGAAGACAGCCCCCTGCCTAAGGGAGCTTGATAAGAGAGCCGTTGCGCTAGGCGGTGGTGATACGCATAGGCTTAGGCTAGATGATTGCATCCTGATAAAGGACAACCACATAGCCATAGTGGGCTCAGTTGGCGAGGCCGTTAGGAAGGCCAAGATGGCTGCTAGCTTCACGAGGAAGGTGGAGGTAGAAGTTTCTAGACCAGAGGAAGCAGTAGAGGCAGCTAGGGCTGGAGCTGATATAGTGATGTTGGATAACTTCACGGTTGAGGATGTTAAAAAGGCCCTAGAACTCCTAAGGCAAGAGGGGCTTAGGGATAAGGTGCTCGTAGAGGTCTCAGGTAGGATAACGCCCGATAACGTAGCTGACTACGCTAGAATGGGCGTTGATATTATATCATCGGGGTATATAACCCACTCAGCTAGAGCCCTTGATTTCTCCATGGAGATTGTAAGGTCGTGGATCCAGGGCTAAAGTGGGGGCCAGCGAGGGCCTCCGTGCCTGCTTTTTCAAACCTTAAATAGGCCTTTAACACATGGGGGAAGTGAGGTGATAGGGCATAAGGAGGCTGAGGAAGAAGAAGGCCCCAGACATAACCATACAGAACGTGGTTGCTTCTGCAAACCTACACCAGAGGATAAACCTAGATGCAATTGTAGCTTCATTTAAGGATGTAGAATACAGACCAGATGAGTTCCCAGGCCTAGTATTTAGGCTGAAGAGGCCGAAGACGGCCTTACTGATCTTCGCCTCTGGCAAACTAGTGTGCACTGGTGCAAAGAGTGAGAAGACGGCCATAAGGGCTGTTAATGCTGTCGTTAGGAAGCTAAGGAAGGCAGGCATAGTGATAAGGGGCAAGCCAGACATAAAGATACAGAACATAGTGGCCTCTGGCGACCTACATGGTGAGATAGATCTTGAGAGGGCACAGGTAGAGCTTGAGGACACTATGTACGAGCCAGAGCAGTTCCCAGGCCTAATATATAGGATGAAGGATCCAAAGGTCGTCATACTGCTATTTGCATCTGGCAAGCTCGTGTGCACTGGTGCAAAGAGCGAGGAACAAGTACATGAGGCCGTTAGGAAGCTACATGCCATACTTGAGGAGAAGGACCTAATATACTACCCAGAGGAGGAGTAGGGCGAGCTGGGCTCCCAATGGGCATGTCTGGGGCCTACGAGCTAGTCCTTGAGCACTACAGGAGGCCAGAGGTGCCCAGGGAGATCGCAAGGTTCGCTAGGGGGCGTTGGGTAGCCATACACTGTGCTAGGAGGGATGAGAGGGGAAGGCCCCTCTTGATCCGTTATGAGAGGGGGCCTAGGGGCCGTAGGCGCCCCCTATCTGTAAGGGGGCCTTGGGATGTCCTACGCCTTATGAAGGAGCTATACAGCATGAGGCCTAGGACGTTCTATGCATCCTCTGCCATTTACTCTAGGCTTGAGGGGCCAGAAGATACATACTATCCTGGCACTACGGTGGCTTTCACACCAACATGGGATATAGATAATGAGCTTCAGGGCTGGAGGGCCACGTTGGAGATAGCTAATGCCATCCTAGATGTGCTTGAGCGCTCAGGCGTAGTTAAATCCGTATTTGTGAAGTGGTCTGGGCGAGGAGCTCATGTCCATCTACATGAGAAGGCCATATCACCTGAGGTATTCTCCAGGCACGGCCCACTAGATGTAGCTTATGCCATAGTAGAGTACGTGCTGCTGAAAATTGAGCATCGGGTAATTGAGGTTAGAGAGCACTTTAAGGTTGGTGGGCTAAAGGTTGAGAACAAGATGGATCCACAGAGGGTGTTCACGTGCCCCCTCACGCTCCACAGGGAGCTTAATGTAGTTGCCGTGTGCATTAGGCCAGAGGACCTATGGGATTTCACACCAGAGTGGATTGAGCTAGATGGCTTTAGGCACTGGCAGGGCTGGGATAGGTATGAAGTAGGGGAAGCAGATGAGCTAGCCCTAAGGGCAATTGAGGTAGTTGGGCCTTATCCAAGGCCCTACAGGCCTAGGAGGAGGAAGACGAAGCGCCTTGAGGATATG
>DQYM01000186.1 GCA_011040545.1 Candidatus Bathyarchaeota archaeon
AAGGTAGCAAGCATAAACCCATTCACATGTACTGGCTGTGGTGCCTGCGTGCCTGAGTGCCCAAGGGAGGCCATAGAGTTCGCAAACTACACTAGGGAGCAGATAATAGCTGCTCTCAGGGGCCTGCTTGCGGATAAGGGGCCAGATGAGGTACGGGTAGTTGCCTTCGTTGAGAGCACCATAGCCTGTACTGGCGCTGACTTCGTGGGCCTAGATAGGATGAGCTACACGCCTAAAGTAGCCATAATCCGTGTCCCGACCATAGCTAGGCTAGGGAAGAAGGAGATACTAGCTGCCTTCGCCCTTGGAGCCGATGGCGTAGTGCTGATAGAAGGGCAGCACGATATATACGAGCGGTTCGTGAAGGAGCGTGTCCAGGCCTTCTACGATGCCCTCATGGAAGAGGGCATAGAGGACATAAGGCTCTACGAGAGCCTAGTTGAGCTCCCAGCTTACAGGAAGATAGCTGCCATATTCAATGAGCACGTAGCCATGATAGAGGAGCTCGGCCCCCTGCCCGAGGATGTTAGGGAGGCGCTGAAGGAGAAGCTTGGCCTTTAGGCTACTACGTAGGGCTAGGTAGCAGGCCAGCCTCCTTCCCACCAGGCTTAATATGTAAGCCCCCTCCTGCCCCAGGGCTCACGTATGCTAGAGCGTGAGGTGCCAGGTAGCGTGCTGCTAGCTCTCACGGCCATGTTTTCGGCCATGCATGCTGCCCTAGCCTCTCAGCCAGGGCCTTTTGGCTTTAGGAGCTGGATGTTCATTCTCGCCCCAGTGGAGGGCATGGTGCTTGGCCCTGGGCCAGGTGCCCTCTCAGCCATGATAGGTGGCTCCATAGGATGTGTGCTACGTGGTGAGGCAGTTATCCTGCCCATAGTGGCTTTCGCCGAGCCACTTGGAGCTGCCTCAGCTGGCCTAGCTATTAAGAGGAAGTGGAGGGAGCTCCTAGCCATCTATGGCTTCATGCTAGCTGCCTACTTCATACACCCGTATGGCCGTGCCCTACCAGCCTGGTGCCTATGGGATATCTACATAGCCTTCTCCCTACTCCTGATATCGCCCGTGCTCTGGAACAAGGCCTTTAGGGCCTCAGCCCTAATCGTGCTGGCCAGAGTGAGGAAGGCGCTTAGGCTCCCGATGTCAAGGACATGGCTTAAGGTGCCAGAGGGAGCAGAGCTCACGCTCCTAGCAGGCCTATCAGCCTTTTTAGGCCTTGAGGCAGATGTCCTAGCACGGATATTCATGCTAATACCCATGTGCCTATATGCCCTATGGGGCATAGATTTCACAACCCTGGTCCTGTGGTGGCAGCTTGGGGCCTTCTCAACCCCTCTGGAAGGGTTAACAGGGGCTCTCTTCTCAGCATACCTAATACCACCTATATTCACGGCCTTAAGGCAGAAGGGGATAGATTGCCCACTTACATGAGGTGGTTGCGAGGTGGCTCCTAGACAACAGGGTAAGGGCAGGCCAGCTATATCTAGGCCAGAGGACATAATGCTTGCTGCCCAGCTAGCAGCAGCACTTGAGCTCAGCAGCTGGCCTAAGCCTGGAAACGTCCATAGAATGGCGGATCTAGGTGAGAAGACGTATGAGCGCTTCCTAGCTGGGTCCCTAGCCATCGGCCCAGCCTGCCTTAAGGCTGCCACGAGGGGCCAGGCGGTTGGCATGGGGATGATGAGGCTAGGTGATGTAGGGCTTGGGAGCCTAATTGAGGAGGCCGTGAGGGATGATGGGGGCTGGCAGGCCTGTGGGCCAACCCACATGGGCTACGTGCTGCTCTGCATCCCCCTTGCAGCTTCCGCTGGCCTCCTCCTCGGGGAAGGGGCTGAGGTCAGCATAAGGTCGCTTAGGGAGGGCTTCTCGCTCATGCTGGAGGCAGCAGGGGTTCAGGATGCCATAGGCCTCTACAGGGCGCTTAAGCTCACGGCCTCAACCAAGCTAGGCAGGCTTAGGCCAGGGGCTGGCCTACCAGATGTCCTAAGCGAGCGAGCTGAGGAGGAGCTCCTGGAGAGGGGGCTTACGCTCCTTGATGTGCTTAAGCTCAGCTCTAAGTGGGATCTAGTGGCGAGGGAGGCTTGCTCATCGCTAAGACTATGTGCTGAGGTAGGGCTACCTGCCCTCAGGAGGGGCCTTGAGGAGCATGGCCTGCTCAACGTGGCCATAGTAAATACGTACCTCTCCCTCCTAGCTGAAGCTGAGGACACGCACGTAGCTAGGGCCTGGGGCCTTAGGGAAACCCATCTCATGCCAGATGCCGTGCTAAGGGGCCTTGAGATGGCCAGGGAGGTATCTAAACGTGCAAGGGAGGCCCTAGAGCTCGGTGGTGCTGCTACTGAGGAGGGCCTTAGGGCACTAAATGAGATGGATAGGTGGCTTAGGGGGCTTGGCCTAAACCCAGGCTCCTGTGCCGACCTAACCGCCTGCACGCTCATGCTGGCCATACTAACTGGCCTTAGGCCCTGAGCTAGCTCCTGGGAGGCCCCTCCTAGTTATCATTATGCATACGTTATGGAATACCTTTATGCCAGCATCCTCAAGCAGCCTAATCGCCCCCTCATCCTCTGCCCCAGGCTGCATCCAAACGAACTTAACGCCTAGCTCCACGCACTGCTTAGCTAGGGAAGCTGTTACCTTTGGTGGGACTACGAATACAACTACATCTGGCTTCTTAGGCAAGCTCTTTAGATCTGGGTAGCACTTTCGGCCAAGTATCTCAGTTGCCTTTGGGTTAACTGGGTAGACCTCATATCCAGCTTCAAGTAGATCCTTGAAGACACGATGCCCGTACTTATTTGGGTCCCTAGATGCTCCTACAACAGCGAATACGTTAGTGGGCCTAAGAACTTCCCCCACTTCGCTCAAGGCTCTAGCCTCCGTAGGCCCTCATCAAAAAACTTATAAATGCATAGAGGTATTGGCCTGGGCAAGGGTGCGAGAGATGGCAAAGGAGCGAGCGCTAGGGGCAGCAATATTCGCAATATGCATTATCGTCCTAATACTCTACATAGTTGAGCTTGGGATGATGGCCTTCACTGGCTTCCACGAATCGCTGCTTAAGATGTTCTTGGCCTCCTTCGGTAGGGAGCTTGACCCCTTCCATGAGTTCCTATGGTTAGTGGCCGTGCCAGTGGCCATAGCCCTCTGTGCCGTCTTGGTGATCTTCGCCTGGATAGGCTGGACTATGGCCACTACGCCACCTCCATTGCCAGCCCCAGAGCACCTTGAGGAAGAGCTTGAGGAGGAAGAGGAGGAAGAAGAGGAAGCTGAGGGAAGTTAGGGGTAGGCCTGGGGGCCATTATGCCTCTTAATTTTTTGCTATGGCTATCTGGGGCCTCCCTATGTGCCGTAGTGCTTGCGATCGCCTCAGCCCTTGACCTAAGGAGCAGGGAGGTACCAGATAGGGTCTGGCTTATCCCAGCCCCCGCTGCTACCCTGCTCACGGCTGCCCAGATCCTCCTTGAGCCAGCCATGCTGGTGGACGTGCTCATCTCCCTTGCCATATCGGCCTTGATTGGGGTCGCCATATACTTCACGGGCCTAATGGGTGGGGCAGATGCTAAGGCCATAGCCTTCATAGCCATATCCGTGCCCATTTACTGGCAGAAGCCGATGCTGGCCTTCTACCCATTCGTGCCCCTAGCCTCATTTTGTAATGCCATCCTAATGGCTAGCCTGATTCCCATTGCCATGCTAGCTAGGAACGTAGCCTGGAGGCTTAGGACGGGCGAGAGCTTCTTTGAGGGCCTAGAGGCAGGCCCACTTACAAAAGCACTAGCACTGCTCGTGGGCTATAAGGTGAGGGTAGAGGAGCTCAGCAAGGCCAGGTTCCTCTTCCCAATGGAGGATTTAGTTGCTGAAGATGGGTCCCTGAGGCGCAAGCTCGTGCTATTCGTAAAGGTTGGTCGTGAGGAAGAAGTCGTAAGGCGCTTGCTGGAGGCTGCAGGGGAGGGGGCCGTAAGTGGCTTCATCTGGGTTTCACCAGGTATCCCACTGATCTGCTTCATAGCGTTAGGCTACGTCCTAGCCATCCTGCTGGGCGATATACTCTCGTTCCTCATATTCGCTGGCTTGAGCACCCTGCTCTAGCCCACCTGGCTGGCCTGGCCAGGGAATGGCCTGCCGAGCTTCCTAAATGCTTCCTCAACCATCTTCTTCATCACTAAGGCATCCCTATCTAGGATTGGGCTCTCGCTTATGACCACGTGCCTTAGGCCAAGCTCGGCCATCAGCTCTGCTAGCGGTGCGAACTCAGGGCCATAGCTAACCTCATCCATCCTATGGTGCTTAAGCTCCCCCTTGGCCGAGAACTCCACACGGGTGAAGTGCGTGTGGAGGTTCTCCACTACATCTGAGCCTAGGCGCTCCTCTAGGAGCCTCAGTATGGCTAGGTAGTCATCTCGGCCCCTTATTGAGCCTACCCCCTCCCTAGCGTGTATGTGTGCCCAATCTACAACTGGCCTACAGCCCTCAACCTCCTCACAGAGCCTTATTATCTCCTCTAGGTCGCCTAGCTGCGTGGGCTTCCCCGTCGTCTCAGGCCCAAGTAGCGGTAGCTTACCGCTTATGGTAGATGCCTCATCCCTAACACGCCTTAGCGCCCTTATACAGCCCTCAAGTGCCTCCTCCTTCGGCTTGCCCTTATAGAAGCCTGGGTGGAAGACCACTATGTAGGCACCCATGTAGCTTGCGTACTCAAGGCACACCAGGAGGCGCCTTATGCTGTCCTCTAGCTTCTTACCATCTGCACATAAGTTGATGAAGTAGGAAGCGTGCATTGATAGTAGGACATCGTGCCTCCTGGCCTCACGGCCAAGCTCCTCGGCATCTTCCTTCTTCATGCCTGGCCTAGCACCCCACCTAACTGCCTGGAACTCAAATGCATCTAGGCCCTCGCTCCTGAGGTACCTTGGAACGCCAGTTGCCTTCCCCTTGTAGCCAATGGGCTTGCCAGCTGGGCCAAACCTAGGCCTATCCGCCAAGGCTGCCACCACAGGCACATGGGGGCTACTGGCGTTTAACGCCTCCTAATAGGTGGCCTCCTGTACAGCAGGGCAGAGACGCCAGAGATCCAGGCTAAGGCGTTCTGAGCTAGGGCGTACTTGTAAACTGGATCGGCAGAGCTGATGGCTAAGGCTAATGGTGCTATGGCCTTGTTCATCTCCATGCCAGCCCTGAGCAGGCCCTCAACTAACCACCTGAGCTGCTCAGATGACCACATGGCATCGCTAAGCCCTGAGAGGGCCGATAGGAGCCATGAGAATATCGGTGAGCCCTCGGCCAGTAGGCCTGAGAAGGAGTAGAGCTCCGACCAGTAGGCCACTAGGAGGGCTAGCATGAGGGCAGAGCAGGCACCGAGGAGGAGTATGAAGAGGCCCTTAACAATGGCCGTCCCAAGGCGACCTAGCCTCCTGCTGGCCCCCGCTATGAAGCTGCTAAACCTACATGAGATGCCCTTGTAGAGCTTAGCTAGGCGTCCTGCCTTCTTCCTTCTCCTCCTAGCCCTAGGCCTAGCCCTAGCCCTTGGCTCGTAGAAGAAGCTCCTGGTCAAGTGGAGCCAGCTGATGGTAAGTGATATCACGGCTAGGGAAGGTACTACAAAGCTCCACAAGCCTATGCCCTGGACTATGTATATGTCCTCTGAGCCCTGGGACCAAAAGCCATAGTAAACAAGGCCTAGCTCTATGAGGGAGGCTAGGGCCAAGTAGGAAACCAGGATGGCAATTCCCTTCGGGCTCTTAAGCCTAAGCGGGAGCAGCCTTACAGCGCTCAATCCCATCACCCTACATGAGGTGATGGGAACTCATGGCCACACCTAGGGCACTTTATGAAGGCGCACTGAACCAGCGAGGGACAGCCAGCACAGGCAAACGTCCTAGCGTAGGATATGTCAAACGTGAAGCCACATCTAGGGCAGGTTACCAGCCTCTTGCTACCGCTCTTCCTCCTCGGCGTCCTCCTCCACCCCTGATGGGCAAGGGAGGCCATGCATAAAAGCTCTGCTAGCTCCCCTCCGAACGCTTATCACAGCCCTAGCTGAGCCGAGGTAAGGGCATGAGGGAGCTCGTAATACCAACGAGCTGCACGGCCATAGATGAGCTCCTAGGCGGTGGCCTAAGGGAGGGCACCGTCCTCCTCGTGTACGGTGCTGCGGAAACGGGCAAGACCACGCTTGCCCTCCAGCTAGCCCTCAACTGCTCAAGCATGGGCCACAAGGCCCTCTTCGTGGATTGTGAGGGGACGCTCAGGGCCGAGAGGATAAGGGCCATATCTGGTGGTGAGCCAGCTGCCCTTGAGAACCTAACCATAGCTAGGCCAAGGGACTTCATGGAGCAATCAAACATAATAGATAGCCTTGAGCAATTCGCTATGGCTGGCCTAGCCCTAGTTGCCATAGATACCATAACTGGCCTGTACAGGCTTGAGGTCGCAAGGGGGGTTGATGCCTTCAAGCTGAACAGGGAGCTGGGCAGGCAGGCAGCGGTTGTAGCTGAGGTAGCCCACGACTACGGCCTTGCAGCCATCCTAACGAGCCAGGTGAGGGCCAGGCTAGAGGGGGCGGGGCCTGAGCCAGAGGGCGTGGAGCCAGTAGCCAATAGGATCCTCAAGTACTGGGCCGATTTAGTCCTACACCTTAAGCCAACTGGTAGGCCTGGCCTTAGGATGGCAACCCTTGAGAAGGGGCCAGGGGCAAGTAGCCCTATGGCCACGAAGTTCTTTAGGATAACCGAGGGGGGAATAGTAGATGCCTTCTGAGGTCCTATCTGCCCTACTGGCCTACCTGGCTAGCCTAATACCACGCTGGCTAGCCTACGTGCTCCCAGCCTACTTCGCAAATGGAGCACCTGTCCTCTTCGGTGGCGGGAGGCCAATTGATGGAGGTAGGCTCTTCATAGATGGAAGGCCGATCTTTGGGCCTAGGAAGACCATAAGGGGCTTCATATCTGGCGTCCTAGCTGGCCTCATAACTGGCCTCCTGCTTGGCCTAGCGGGCCTGTTCCCCCTCCTCCCAGATGGAGCGATCCTAGGCTTCCTCATGGGGCTTGGTGCTATGCTTGGGGATCTAGCTGGCTCCTTCCTCAAGAGGCGCTTGAATAGGCCACCTGGGTCGCCAGCACCAGGCCTAGATCAGCTTGACTTCCTACTAGGGGCCATACTGCTATCCCTGCCCTACAGGCCACCAGAGCTAGATGTGCTCATCTGCTCCCTCGTATTAACGCCAGCCATCCACCTAGCTACTAACTACGGGGCCTACAAGCTAGGCTTGAAGAAAGAGCCCTGGTAGTGCTGAGGGGCACGCCATGTATATTAGCCCCTAGGCCCCCTTAGCAGCCCTCCTCCTCGCCAGCACTATAACGCCTAGGAGCGCTGCTACACCGATTACAGCTCCAACAGCTATAACAAGCCAAGGGGATATTACTGCTTGAGCTGCTAGCCTAAGCGTTACCACGTGCTCCTGATCTTCCCTACTCAAGGCAACATCTGACCAGGTGATCTCATAGCCCTCCTTGCTTACCTTGAGCTTATATGGGCCTGCTGGCACGTTCTCAAATACAGCCCAGCCATCAGGGCCAGTTGGCTTAGTCATTATGCCAGTTTCATTAGGCCAGACCAGGGAGACATCTGCACCTGCTATTGGGTTCCCATTCTCATCAACTACTCTAACCCTCAGGTCGTAGACACGGCAGGGAACGTGCTCCAATACTAAATCGCCAGTGTAGTTAGCATCCCATATGAGCGTGAGCTTAGCCACTAGCACGCCCCATAGGTAGGCCTCCACGGTTAGGTCCTGGGCTGGTAGTGGATCTAGCGTTGCCCAGCCATC
>DQYM01000083.1 GCA_011040545.1 Candidatus Bathyarchaeota archaeon
AGCTAAGAGGGCCATTGAGGAAGGGGTTAAGCTGCTAGTTGGGCTACCTATGAAGTGCGATGTTAGGATCTCAGGGCAGGTTATAACTGCTAGGTCCTTGATACCAGCTGAGCACGACCTAATAGGCTATGCCATAGATGAAAATGGCATATTAGAGCACGTAGAAGTAAGGAGCATGTTAAATCCAGTAGCTAGGGGCTTTCGGGCTTTAGCTATCAAGCCCACCCGCTAGCTTCATTATTGTGCTTGCTATTTCACCAGCTGCATCTAGCTTCTTTGCTATCCCCTCTACCTCACTTAACCTCCTCCTGTAAGTGCTTTCCTCCATAAGGCTTAGGATCGCCTTCTTCAGCTTGCTAACGCTTAGGGACTTCTGCAGAATGACCTTAGCAATGCCTACCTGCTTAGCCCTTAGTGCATTCATCATCTTCTCAGTATGGCTTGGTGGTGGCACGATTAGCATGGGCCTGCCATAGGCCATGCACTTAGTTATCGTGCCATGCCCTCCCCTTATGATCGCTACATCACAGGCCTTGAGGCAGGAGTAGAAATCATCAACCCAGTTCAATACCTTCATGGACCCCTTCTCATAGGCTAGCTCTCTAGGTGATGCTGGGTTACCAAGCGAGATAAGGAATTGAAGCCCATCTGCTAGCTTAGATAGCATCCTCACGACGATCCTGCTGAAATACGCTTTCTCAATAGCTGGCCCAGATACTGGGACGAATATCAATGGCAGATCTGGGTTGAAGCCTAGTGCTTCCTTTAGCTCCTCCTGGCTTGGGAGCTCCTCAGGCCTCTTGGTCAAGATAGGGCCGATTAGCTTAGCCCTCTTCCTGTACCGCTCTGGGACCTTAAGGTTCATCAAAGATATAGTGTATGGCCCTGGGAAGTCTGGCACGAAGAGCTCATCTGCCATCAACCAGATCTGGCCTAGTATGGCTATGACACCAGCCTCAGCCCACCTAGAGGCCCTCAGCATCCTCCTCTTCCTAGGCACGTAGATCCTAAGCTGGTTTAGGATGCACACACAGGGCAGGCCCAGTGCCCTCGCAGCGAGGACGGCTACTGCCCTAGTATCGGATACGACCACATCGGGCCTTAGGGCCAT
Organism: Candidatus Bathyarchaeota archaeon; assembly: GCA_011040545.1. Classification (GTDB taxonomy): domain Archaea; phylum Thermoproteota; class Bathyarchaeia; order EX4484-135; family EX4484-135; genus EX4484-135. Next base: position 1,112 of record DQYM01000083.1, read on the forward strand.
CATGTAGCTCATATCGTGGGCTATCTGGTCAGCTATTACCTTGAAGAACACGGGCGCCCTCGTCAACGTCCTCTCCATATCAACTTCGCCTACCCTCTTCATGGCTATCTCCAGGCTTGGCACGGGCAGGCTGTTCAGGCCCAGGGCCTCTACATAGGATAGGCCATCGCTGTAGGTGGCGAAGTAAGCCTCAACTGGCACGTGCTGCTCAAGCCTCCTAAGCACTACCTCGCACCTGGCCACGTGGCCCAGCCCCATGCCGCAGGGTGCGAAGTAGGCCCTCAACGGCATCAGGGCTCGTTGTCGTGAGCCTTATATAAACCGAGCGAGAAGGTTGGTCGGGTGGAAAGGGCTTGAGGAAGGGGATTTTAGCTCTCCTCGCCCTCCTCACGACCTTCTTGCTCTCCCTAGCACTCCCTTACCAAGGGGCACTAGCAGCTACACGGCCCGTTAGGCCAAGCCCAGCTCCCGATGAGTTCCCAAAGACGCTTGAAGCTGACTTCCTGCTACCGCCCAAGAGCCACGTGGCCATCTGGTATGATGCTGAGGCAGGCAGCCTCCAGATGACGCCACTACCAGAGCCACCGCTACCAGCAATAGCCTATGAGGCAGTTAATAGGGCCCCATCCTGGCTTAGGTGGAAGATCCTCAAGACATTCGTAGATATGGTGCTCGTAGAGCTAGATGATAGGACTACTGGCGCTAGGCTTGCTAAGCCAGCACTTGCCGACCTAAATGGCGATGGCCTACTGGACCTATTCGTTGGTGTATCCACTGGCCGAGTGCTCTACTTTGAGAACATAGGGACGAGGGAGAGGCCGATATTCCTAGATAAGAGCGACCTGCTAGAGGACATAGAGATCTCAGGGACCCACGTAGCACCTGCTGTGGGCGACCTAAATGGCGATGGCCTAGTTGACCTAGCCGTTGGCCGTGAGGACGGTAGGATGGACTTCTGGTGGAACGTTGGGACGCCAGAGGAGCCCAGGTGGATAAAGGCCTCAGAGGTGTTCTCAACCGTGAATGTCGGTAGGTGTGCCATGCCGTACTTCGTGGACCTAGATGAGGATGGCGATCTAGACCTAGCCGTTGGCACCAGAGGGGGCACGCTGTACTTCTACTGGAACGAGGGGACGCCTGAGAACCCAACCTGGGTCCAGGGCGATGTGCTTGATGGCATACTAGTGGGCCAGTACGCCATGCCAGCACTAGCCAAGCTAAGCTCAGATGGCTCCTGGTGGCTCGTGGTCGGAACTGATGATGGGCTCGTCCATGTCTTCAAAAGCATCGGGACGCCAGAGGAGCCCAGGTGGATTGACATGCCTGAGGTAGCCGATCTAAACGTAACTGGTAGGTGCTACGTGGCCATAGGCGACCTAAATGGCGATGGCCTACTTGACCTCGTGCTAGGCAACCACTTCGGCGATGTGTTCGTGGCCTGGAACGAGGGGACGCCTGAGCAGCCCCTATTCATCTCTAGGAAGTCAGATATTGAGGAAACGTTCATCAATGCTGGGGAGCTCCACATCCCATACATATTCATAAAGGATCCAGTTTTCTTCTGGCGTTGGTACATAGATGTGTTCTACTCGCTGCACTACGTGGGAACTGGCCGTGTATGGCCAGGCTACTACACGGACCTAGATAAGGTCCTGATAACTAGGGAGCACTATGGGGATTACGTAGCCTTCATAGCTGAGTTCCTATATAATGTAACCGTTCAGCATCCAGAGTGTGCAGATGAAATAGCCTACTGGATAGCTAATGAGCAGCCCAGGACGCTTAGGGTCATAGCCTACTACGCCCTCTATGAGGACAACAACATACTGGGCGATTACCTGCTCAATGTTCTATCCATCTACGAGACAGCCGACCTCCTGCCCTACGTGCGAATAGTAGAGCACCCAGAGGCGGAGTACACGACGGTGGCCTACAGGTGCTCAAATGGCTCCTGGGTTGAAGTAGACCCGACCATATACTACCAGTACTTGTCCATGCCAACTAAGAACACGCTTAGCCCGTACCATAGGCTAAGCGATAACTACGAGGGCCGCTTCTTTAGGACAACGCTCCTGTACGATAACCGCTACGATGTCTGCCTCTATGAGCTGGTCAGGAATGCTTCAACGCCCTACGAGGCAGCCCAGCGTATCCACCACTGGAGCTGGTACATCATAAGGGCTAGGTGGGATAACAAGGGCTCTTGGAGGGCCTCTGGCTGGTGGCAGATATGGTGCAACCTAAACGACAATAGGGATGATAGCGTTATCGTGATGTGTGGTGAGTTCGCCACCATAACCGAGTGTTGGCTTAAGGCAGCCCTAATACCTGCTGTAGAGGCGCTGAACGAGGGCGAGGACCACGTCTGGGACGAGTTCTACGACCCAGAGCACGGCTGGGTCCACATGGATACAACTGGCCCACCTGAGAGCTACTTTGATAACCCACGCCTCTACGAGGAGGGCTGGCGCAAGGACGTATCGGCTGTCTTCTGGTCCGACCACGCTGGTCGCTACGACCACTCAGTGCTAAGCCCCCTGCTATACACCTACAAGGCTAAGATTGTGTTTAGGGTCCTAGATGCACATGGGAGGCCCCTAGATGGAGCTAGGGTTGAGGCATGGAGCCACTGGCTCATACCCCGTTACCACTTCGCCTTCAGGTCCTTCTACAACTACACGGATGAGAATGGCGAGGCCACGCTCTACCTAGGCCACAATAACTACACGTTCGTGGTGATCTCTAGGCTCGGCTATGCCATTATTGGCTGGCCATACCCAGATGCCTTCACGGTTGAGGAAAACCAGACGTACACGCTTGAGGTCAGGATGTCAAGGTTTAGGCCAGCTGGCCCAAGCCTCCTAGCTGAGGAAGGCCTACCAGAGGAGCTAAGCCAGTACCACCTTAGCTTCTCAGTAGAGCTCCTAGGGGCCTACCAGTACGCACCCGACTCCTACGGCCTGTATCAATGGGCTATGTACGAAGATGTATGGGACTTCAAGCCTGGCCCAAGTGCATCCATATCTGTTTACGTGCTAGATGGGCATAACTATGCGGAGTTCATCAAGCACCACGACTTCAGGGCCTACATGGCCTCAGAACGCTCAACTGGCCTAGGGCTATTGGATTGGCCACTAAGCCCTGAGGTTCTTAGCGACCTCTACATAGTTATCTCAAATACCCACTCCGAGACCACGTGGAAGCACGTGAGGGTAAGCGTTACCATAACCTACGATACTGAGCCACCGACCTTAATAGTTGAGGAGCCTGAGAACGGCAGCATAATAGATGGCAATAACATAACAGTTGTATTCAGCTCACCAAGCCCAGATATACATCACTTTGAGATATCCGTAGATGGTGGCCCCTGGGTTGAGGCAACATCGCCATACACTATAACTGGCCTTGAGAAGGGGTGGCATACCATAAGGATTAGGGCAGTTGACAAATCTGGCCTCACGAGCGAGGTCAGCATCACCGTCCTACTAGATGGTGAGTGGCTAAGGCAGAGGGAGTGGGAGGCCACCTTAAGGAACATCACCATATACGGTGGCATTGGGGCAGCCTGCGTGGCAGCAGCAGTAGCTGGCTTCCTCATCCTCAGGAGGAGGGCCCGCTCCTAGCATTACTTTTTTGCCCTTCTTATTTGCTCCTTAGCAGCCCTGTGTAGCCAGTAAAACTTAAAATCCCCTAACCGCTCCATAGGACCGAGCAGGTGAGGGAGATGTCAAGGAGAATAGCGATAGCCACCCTCCTCGTGCTTCTCACGGCCATCTTGGCCATACCGCTCACCCTCAATGCGTACGCCATAACGCCTGAGCAGCCAGTGAAGCGTGGTGGTACCCTGCGGGTAGCCGTCCTAGATGACGTCAAGAGCCTAAACCCGATCTACGCCATGTCGGTATGGGATTGGGCCGTGTTGGGCATGATATACGAGGGCCTAGTAACCATAGACCCCGATACGCTTGAGCCCATACCCTGGATAGCCGAGAGGTGGGAGATGTACGGTGGCGACCCAACGCACTGGGTATGGTACATAAAGTCTGGCATAAAGTGGCACGATGGTGAAGAAGTAGATGCCTACGATGTAGCCTTCACGTATTTCTTCTTCAGGTCTGGCTACTTCGGGCGGTACCTATCCTATGCGGAGTACGTGAAGGACGTCTGGGTTGAGCCCCCGAACAAGGTGCACGTGGTCCTCTACAAGACGTACGCCCCATTCGTCCGCTACCTAGGTGCCTCCCCACTGCTCCCAGAGCACATCTGGGGGCCAGCCTTCGTTGAGGGCTACGACCTAGCCGAGCACGATGCGCCCAAGTACTACTACGAGGGCCTCTACGGTGAGAAGGACCCCTGGGGCAGGAACCCACAGATATGGAAGATAAAGCACGATAAGCTATCTGGCATGTTCATGCCAGATCCAACCATGATTGGCTGTGGCCCATTTAAGTGGGGCATGAGGGTCCCAGGCCAGTACATAAGCTTTGAGGCCTTTGAGGACTACCACATGACCACGACGGTTAATGGCGAGGTAAGAGAGTACATGAGGCCAAACGTTGATAGGGTGCTGTTCATCATAATAACAAACCCAGCAGCCCAGCTGCTCGCCCTACAGAGGGGCGAGGTAGATATGATAAGCTGGCCACTCCTGCCATCTGACGCTGAGGCCGTGGAGGGCTACCCGAACATAAAGCTCCAGGTAACAGATGATGTTGGCTACTTCCACCTCACGTTCTGCATGAGGAAGGGCCCGTACTGCGATAGGGTGAACTTCCCGTGGGAAGGTGGGCCAGGCGCCCCAGCTGGCTACACGCCAGAGGCTGCCCTAGCGCTTAGGAGGGCGCTATGCGCTATAACGGACAAAAAGAGGATAGTAGATGAGTTCCTACTTGGCTATGGCTACGTGGGCTTTGGGCCAGTACCAAGGGTTGAGGTGAAGGGGAAGGTATGGAAGTGGTATCACCCAGGATTTGAGAATGGCTCCCTCCTTGAGGAGTACTGGTGGATAGATCCAAACATACCATTTGAGGAGAAGCTAAGCAGGGCAAAGCAAATGCTGCTTGATGCTGGCTTCAAGGACACGGATGGCAACGGCAAGATAGACTCCTGGGAGAACCCAGTAACGCACGTTAGGGTAAGGCTCCCACCATCAGCTACCGTGCTTGCGCCAAGCTACGACCCAATAAGGATACAGGCGTGCATAATGGTCTGCAAGGACTACGAGAAGCTCCTAGACATAGACTTCATACCGCAGATAACCGAGTTCCACCACATAACCATAGTAACTAGCGTAGATCACGATTACGACCTCGTCATACTGGGCTGGTCGCTTGGCCTAGATCCAGCCTACCTAAAGGGCCTATTCCACTCAGATGAGGCAAGGCCGTACGGTGGCAACATGGCTGGCTACAAGAGCGATGAGTACGATCACTGGTCATCGCTGGTAGTTGAGGAGCTAGATGAGGAGAAGCGCCTACAGGCCGTTTACAAGTGCCAGGAGATAATAGTGAGGGATGTGCCCAGCATCATACTCTACTACAGGCGTGCACCATATGCCTATAGGACGGATACAATTGACAACGTCTTTGAAATGCCACTCTACGGCCCAGTTAATAGCTGGACGCTGCTCTGTAGCTACAAGCCTGAGGTCGTGGCCTGGAGGCCACCCTGGCCCTTCTACTGGCCAGCAGCTGGCATGGCCATGGCCGTGGGCGTGGCCCTCACGGTGGCTGCCATCTGGCTGCTCAGGCGCATGGTCCTGAGGGCCAGCTGAGCCCATCAAGCCCATTATTTTTCTCTCGCAAGACTTATACGGAGAGACCATCATGCTCCATTGGTGAGAAGGCGTGGCATTAAGGGATTACCTGCTCAGGAGAGCAGCGACGACGGCCCTTACGTTCGTCCTGGTCATGGTAACGAACTTCGTGATATTCAGGCTGATGCCTGGCGACCCAACGCTCATGTACCTTCAGGGCGTCCCCCCCGAGCTGAGGGTTGAGTTCGAGAAGGTGATGAGGCACCAGCTCGGCCTGGACAGGCCATTGCACGAGCAGTTCCTCGTATACATCTACAACTGCTTTACCTTCCAGTTCGGCAAGTCATTCCTGTACATGAGGCCTGTGGTAGACATCATAGCCGAGCGCCTGCCCACCACCCTCCTCCTGCTCCTGCCTGCCACGGCTATATCCATATTCGTGGGCATGAGGTTAGGTGCTGAGGCAGCCTGGAGGCGTGGCAGCAAGCTCGATGTAGCACTGCTCTCGCTCTCGCTGTTCTTCTTCTCCATGCCGATCTACTGGCTCGGCATGCTGATGATATACGCCTTCGCTGGCTCAGGCTGGTTCCCACCTGGGGGCGTGATCAGCAATGAGTTCTGGGACAGTAGGTTCGCCGAGGCAGGCCTCCACCCGCAGAACTTCTTCGAGCAGCTCGCTGCCATGTTCATGCTTGACCCAGCTGGCGCCATAGTGGATATAGTGTGGCACCTCGTCCTGCCCGTTGCCACGCTCGTGCTCTACAC
>DQYM01000055.1 GCA_011040545.1 Candidatus Bathyarchaeota archaeon
CTAGCTACCTTGCTTGGCAGGAAGCTAGCCTCAAGAACAGGATGGCTTGTGGGGCCAGTGCTGGCCTACCAGACCGCCCTCCTAGCCCTAGTGGCCTTACAGGTCTGGCACGGCTCTGTCCTAGCCGAGAGCTACGGCTGGCTCCCTGGAATCCCGATCTCCCTTGAGCTAGTTGCCGATGGGCTAAGCGCCCCCGTGGCCCTCGTGATGTCCCTGATCTGCACCTGCCTGGCCTTCTACTCGGTCCGCTACATAGGCTATCGGGTCCAGGCCATTTACGGCCCGCCTGGCCTCCAGGAAGGGGATCATTTCACGCTCTACTACGCCCTCTACCCGCTCTTCTCAATAGGCCTGGTGGGCATGACCTTGTCCTACGACCTCGTCCTAATATGGCTGTTCATGGAGCTCATGCTCCTGCCCTTCTACTTCATAATAACTCACCTGGGCTACGGGGATAGGCGTAGGATAGCCCTTATGTTTTTCATCTGGGGCACAGCAGCAGCCTCCCTCTTCATGGCTGGTGCCTCCCTGGCTTACTCCCAGCTCGGGAGCTTCAGCCTCAGGGCCTTGCCCAAGCTCCCAGATGGATCTGTTGGTCGCTTGGCCTGCCTCCTAATGGCCCTTGGCCTCCTAACCAAGATGGCTGCCTTCGGCCTCCACGTCTGGCTCCCCTGGGTCCATGCGAACACGCCTACCTCGCTAGCTGGCATCATGGCCTGTTATGCAAACATAGGTGCTTACATCCTGGCTAGGACCATCGTGATACCACTACCATCATTCTTTGAGCCCCTGAGGCTCCCCATCATGGTTTGGGCCTTAGTAACCATGATATACGGTGCCCTCCTAGCCCTAGCACAGGAGGACGTGAAGTTCCTCTGCGCCTGCTCCACCATGAGCCAGATAGCCTACTCACTCCTCGGCGTGGCCAGCATGGACTCACTGGCCCTGGCGGGCGGGCTGTTCTACATGCTCAGCCACTGCCTTGGGAAGGCTGTCCTGTTCTCAACGGCTGGCCTGCTCGTCTACGAGATGCACGAGAGGGACATAAGAAAGATGGGCGGTTTAGCACGCTTTATGCCCCTTACGGCTACGCTCTGGGCCTTAGGCTCAATGATACTCTCGGCTATTCCTCCGTTGAGTGGTTTCACAGCAGAACTCATGATGTTCATGGGAATCTTCAAATCTATAAGAAGTCCCTTAGCCCTCTTAGTGGCCATATTGGGTGTCCTAGCTACAGCCCTCACGGCAGCCTATACGTTTTGGCCACTAAAACGTATATTCTTTGGCCCCCTTAAGGAGGGGCTTGAGGGCATCAAGGAGGCCCCAAGGTCCATGTTAATCCCCTTGTTCCTGCTGGCCCTGGCCTCCCTGGCCCTGGGCATCTGGCCAGGCCTAGTGATGTCCTTATTCCTCAGCTCAGCTTGAGGGCCCCCAAGATGGCCGTGAGGCTCCTGTATAGTAGGAGTGAGCCTAGGACCAGCACTATAGAGGCGAAAGCTAGCTTAAGTGCCTCAGGCCTAATGCGCTTTGCTAGCCTTGGTCCGATCTGACCGCCTACAAGAGCCCCTAGGGCAAGTGGGGCAGCGAGCTTAAGGCTTATGTTGCCTAAAAGGGCGTGGGCCACCACCGAGCTAGCCCTGGTGAGCAGCATGCCGAACATGGCCGTTGGGGCAGCTACCTCAATTGGGATGCCTAGGAGCAGCATGAGGGATAGGTCCATGACGCCGCCCCCGAGGCCCAGCATGCCAGATACTAGGCCACTGAAGAAGCTGCCGACCACTGCTACGGCTAGCCCCCTCCTGCCAAGGCTGTAGGAAAATGCTTCACCGCCCCTATCTACTACAACCCTGTGCCAAATGCCCCCTCGCTGGTCAGGGGACCCTGAGTCCTGGTTGTTCGGTGGCCTTAGCCACTGCCTCAGCACTCTTAGGGCTAGCCTAGAGCCAGAGTAGAGCAGGAAGGCCCCCATGCAGAGGGCTAGGACATCTGGGAGCAGCACAATGGTCATGTAGGCACCGAGGGCCACGCCAAGGATGTCAAGGGCATCAAAGAGGAGGGCTAGCCAGATATCAACCCTCCCCTGCCTTAGATAGGCAACAGAAGCAGATAGCACAGCTGCGAAAACGCCAAGGATGGTAGTCCCAACGGCCAGCCGAGGTTCAATTCCTAAGCCCAGTATTAGGAGGGGGGATATTATGGCCCCGCCAGCTAGGCCAAGGGCTGAGGCTGCAGCTGTTACGGTAAGGCCAAGGGAGAAGAGGAGGGTAGCGAACTCAAGCCACATCTCCCCACCCACGCTAGGCCCTACCGTCGCTTATTAAAGGCAACTGGTGGGGGCGGTGGGATTTGAACCCACGACCTACGGGTCTCACCGCTCCAGAGCTTCTTCATCCCCGCTCTAGGCGGGTCAAAGCAGACCCGTAGTGGCTCTGGAGCCCGCCGCCCTAACCTGGCTGGGCCACGCCCCCTTCTCCAGGCCTGGAAGGAGGACTAGGGCTATTTAAGATTTAGCCATTTAGGCCCTTAGGGAAAAAATAGGGGTTTAGTGCCCTGTCCTCCTCCTGATGAACACGGCCACCAGCACGGCTAGGGCCACGCCCACGGCTGCCCCAGCTGGCCCATTTGGCATGGTGGGGTCCTTGGGGCATGGATCTACGGCATCTGGCCATAGGTCGCCATCTGTATCTGGGTTCCTTGGATCTAGCCCCCTAACGAGCTCCTCCCAGTTGGCCAGGCCATCGCCATCATCATCTAACCTACCCCTCAAGTGTATGAGCAGCTCGTGGGCTGAGTGTAAGTAGGAGGCCCTTAGCACGTAGTAGGTGCCCTTATCTGACCAGGTGAACTCAAGGAGCTCCATGTCAAGTAGCATTACTACATCGCTTATGCTAGCTCCAATCGCCCTTAGTATGGCCTTCTGAAGCACGACCACTAATTGGCCTTCTGTCCCTGGTGGCCCTGAGATTAGTAGCCTTATCATAGCCCCCTCTAGGACATCAGGGCCTTCCTCAAGCTCCGAGGTCGTTAGGATGAGTAGTGCCTTGCCTGCCACAAGGGCAGTAGAGCCCGTCCAGCCCTCTATGGCTACCCTTATGGCGCTTACATCCTCAGCGATGCCCTCAAGCGTGCTTTTAATTGCATCTAGTAGCTCTAGAACCGTGCCCAGGTCGGCCCTAAGCGTGCCTACGGCTGTTTCTATGCTAGCCAGTACCTCGCCCTTGCTATCCTCTATTAGGGTTACCAATGTGGCGTTTAATACATCAAGCTTAGCTAGTATGGTGCTCGTATTGGCCTTTATCACAGCTACATCTCCTTTCACTGCTTCTAAGGTAGCATTAACGCTCTCTAGCATCTCCCTAAGCTCAGAGAGCGACATCTTGACCTCCCCCATATCCGTTATAAGCGTTGCTACATTGCTCCTTATCTCAGATAGCGTAGCGTTCCAGCTGTGGAGCACAGAGCTAACTAAGAAGCTCTTTAGGCTAGCCCCCCGTGCATCTACAAGCCCTGATTTATAGTGGGCCTCAACGAGGAGGACGTAGGTCCCCATTGGTGCATTAGCAGGTATCGTGTATGTGGCCCTAAACAGGCCCCTAGCGATGTGCTCAAGGGAGCCCATTAGGTCAGCGTATACGTGGTCCCCCTTGTACAGGAGGGCTCGTGTTATATCTGCATCTACCCTCGTGCCATTATGTAGCGTTAGTATGTAGAACTCCACGAGCTCCCCCCTGAAGTGAAGGGAGCCCACATCTATTAGCACGTTAAGCGGTGTGGCATCAAGCACGTAGAGTGCCCTAGTGGCCTCATGCCCATCTTCATCCACGGCCCTTACCTCGTAGGAGCCTGGGTTCACAGAGGGGACTATGAAGAAGCCCGTGAAGCGACCTGTATCATCTGTCGTGAAGTTAGCCAGATGGATGTTGAGCAAGTAGAGGCCCACACTGGCATTAGGTGAGAAGCCCAGGCCAGTAGCATTTACCACGAAGTTCCCATGCCCCCTATCTGGCTTGAGGATCAGCTGGCACTCCTGGATGTGTACTGAGCCAGCGTAGATGTAGTTGCCCCTGTCGTCTGCTACCATGATGTCGTACCAGGCACCAGGCTCAACGGCCTCTGGGACCTCAAACGTAGCGTATAGGTACCCATCTATGTCGGTATAGCCCTCGCCAGCTAGAATACGCTCATGCTCATAGGTATCCCAGTGGAACCGCTCTAAATATATGCTTACAGCTGAGCTAGTAGCTAGGTTCCAGCCTTCCACAACTCCCTCATCCCCAATCCTTACGTCCTGTGGGCCATTATACGTGGCCGTTCCCCTTGCTGCTGGTAGAGCTGGGTTCCCACATAACATCTGAGCTAGGAGGACCTTCCTATCATACTCGTACTGCTCTATGTTTGCTTGCCAGATGATGTAGTAGTAAGCATTAGCTATGTAAAGTGCCTTTCCTGGCCCCTCTGGCCCTGAGCGACTAAGCGAGTACCAGAATAGCCATGTGTGCATGCCACATAGGCCATTTAAGAACCAGTTGCTTACATAGCCCCAGCTAACCCTAGTAGCACCAATGTGGGCCACGGAGGAGCCATCGTCATCCCTTATCATGGCCTCTGAGAAGCAGGCCCCCTTGGTGTCCTCATCTACATCAAAGGCCCCTGAGAGGCAAGCCATAGCATACCAGATGAAGCCAGTATTAGCCACGTAGCTTGGCGTGCTCGTGTCTGCAAACGTCTCGCTGGTCCAGTAGAGCCATAGGCCACCGATGCTGCCATGTGAAGCACTGCACACGAACTCTGGGTCCTGCGTGTTTATCTCATCTACTACATTTGCGTATGTTAGGTTGCCCTCGTTCTCATATAGGCGCCTCTTAACGACCTCAGGTGGGTAGAAGGTCGCTGACTTATCACAGGCCCAGGCCCCATCCGTGTAGTAGCTTGGGTCGGTATCAAATAGGTGGGCTCCCAATAGGAGCATGGGCTTATCCCTATTCCTGAGGCTATCTAGGTAGGCATCTAGCTTGGCCACGTACAAGCTCGCTTGCTCAACCGTCCTCACGGGCAGCCTACCGACCCATACCTCAGCAAGCCAATCGGCCTCATCCACGCCAGCACTAGAGTAGCTTGGCCCCTCGCCATAGTAGCCATCGCCATCATCATCCCACGTGCCATCTAGGCCAGCGTAGTAGAAGTCCGATGGCGTTAGGTCATTTGGAAGGCCAGTGTAGGCATTATCGTAGCCATTATCTGGGTCTGGGTTGTATATGTAGCGTGTTGGCACCTCCCAATCCTTATCCAGCTCGTAGCCAGATGTAGCATCATCTGGATCTGCATCGCCGAGGAGGAGCACGTATAGGTCCTCATAGCTGTAGCTATTGTAGTAGTCCTTAATGCAGTTCCTTATCTTCTCTGGGATATCTGAGCCCGTGTAATCGGCTACTATGTCATCTACGTACTCTATGTGGACCGTGTAGCCCTCGTCCAGCAGCAGGGATCCAAGCTGGTTGGCCACGGAGCTGAAGAGGGGCCTCGTGATTATCAGGTAGCCCTTCTCCGAGCTAGCCTCTACTTGATACTCGCCTAGGACTTCTGGATTAATAGCTAGCTCCCTTAAGGCCCTTAGAACCGCTGGGCTTGGCCTAGCATGGCCATACGTTCCTCCATCTGCTAGTGAGAGCGTTATCAAGAAGCGCCTGTAGAAGGTTACCCTCCCCTCATAGGCATCATATTGGATTGGGAATAGGGTAAGTGGGAGCAGCCTGTAGCCACGCCATACCTTAACGCCCTTGCCCACGTGATATGGGTGCTCTGGGAACACGTCCAAGGCGGTTGGCCTAGCATGGCCACCTGCCCCTGGGCCTAAGCCGAGCATCCTGGGCTGGGGGGCCACTAGGAGCTCATAGGTGCCAGGCAGCTCACGCCCATCAAGGGCCTGCACGGATACGTTAAGCAGCTCCTTCCCTGGCGGTAACACTATTACTGCTGTTTTAGCTGGGATTATGGGCAGGCCAGGGATCAGCGTCTGAATGCAGCCTGACACTTCAATTAAGCTGCCCTCAGCTAGCTCTAGCACCTCTGGCTCCTGGAAGGCAACCTCATACGTCAGTACGTCCCCTAGGGCCTGGCTTGAGCTGGCTTTAGCGTAAATGGCTGAAGGTGGGACGGGGAGCAGCAGGGCTAGGGCCAGGATCAGGGCCATGAGAGCAAGCCCCCTCTTCATGCAAGCTCCCTCCAATAGACCTAATCAAGGAGGCATGTAAAAGCTTTTATCAGCCTAGCTAGGCACTAGGAGGCCATATCTTAACAACGCACATGCCCTTCTCAACGCCCAGGTGGTTTGCTATCGTCTCGCACTTGGTGAACAGCAGGAAGGCAATTGGCTTATCGTGCTTATATTCCGTGAGTGTTTCTATATTGCCCATCCCCTTGGCTACTATCAAATCAGCTTCCTCATAGGCCCTTAGGCACTCATCCGATGCCCACTCAAGCACTAGGCCTACCGTATCAGTACCAGTTGTTATGAGCTTGCTAGCTACCTTATCCATTCCCACGACTAGGGCATCTTCAATAAGGGCATCATTTATACAGGGCTCAGCCTTCACGGCCACAACCACCTCTGGCCCTAGGGACCTTAGCTCCCTCACGAGCAGGACATCAAATGCTACCTCACCAGCATTATCCGTTAGGTATAGGATCTTCCTGGCATTTCTCGCTAGCTTGTAGAAGGCATCTATCTCATCTATAGCTATATCCTTCTCAGCCCTAGCTAGCAGCTCAGAGAGCAGCTCTAGCTTAAAGGCATGGCCAAGTATATCAAATTCTATAGCATTACCTACTGCTGCACATAAGCAAGCTCTTCTAAACCTCTCTAGGCCTGTGCTAGCAGAGGCTATGTACTGCTCGGCCTTCGGCCTAAGTTCCAGGGCTGCCTTATTGCTTAGCTCCTTTGCGGCCCTATATGGGTCTGGGTTGCCCGTCATCTCCTTTATCAGCCTATCCCTGAGCGTGCCAACTATGGCTGGCACAGCGCCTGGCTTGAACTCCCTTGCGAGCAGCTTGGCTACCTCAACCATGACCTTGAGCCTAAGCCCCTCATCCTCAGTGGCATAGCATACCTCTCGGTAGGCCCTATGCGTCATGCATGGCAGGCAGGCTGCTGTTACCTTCATGCTATGCCCTCAGGGGGCCTAGGCCCTAAAGCCCTTTTAGCCATATCGGCTGCTTGGTCGGGCATGAAAAGGATCCACGTGGTCTAGCCTACATAGTAGGTGGCCTGCCCGCCTTTCCCCACGGGCTAGTGCCTACCTTTGATCCCAGGCCTCTAGGGCACTCCTGGCCATCTCAGATAGTATATCCTTGAAATTGGGCTTCCTAACGACGCTTCCAACTAAAACACCTTCAGCACCAAGCATTATTGCATCAAATACGTCTTTCCCACAAGATACGCCTGCCCCACAGAGGGCGAATACATCTGGGTTTACCTCCTTGGCATAGCGCATGGCCCTCCTAAGCGTATCTGGCTTCTCAGATGAAACCGACTTTCCCGTCCCTATTAGCTCTGGGGGCTCAAAGGCAAACATATCTGGGCCAAGCCTCACGACCAAGCCACA
>DQYM01000034.1 GCA_011040545.1 Candidatus Bathyarchaeota archaeon
AGGGGGGCCGTGCTGATACCCATCATAACTGGCGAGCTACCACCAGGTGCCTCGCTAAGCGAGATAGACCTCACGGCCATAAGGTCAGCAGCTAGCCTAGCCCGAGCAGTTAGGCCAGTTTTGAGGGCCTATGAGGCTGAGCTACCTGAGCTGACCATGCCGAGCGAAAGGGAGGATATAAGAAAGAGGGCTTATAGGCACCTAGTTGAGATATTCAAGGGCAAGGGCGTGGAGGAGCCAGAGAAGCTAGCTGAGGCAGCCATAGAGCTTATAGAGCCCCTCCTAGCTGGCGATGAAAAGCAAGCCATGGCCTTGCTGGAGGGGTTAGTGCATGAAGATTAAGGCGATCTGGCTTAGGAACATAAGGTCGCATAAGGAAACATACATAGAGTTCAAGGACGGCTTTAACTGCCTCATAGGTGGCCTTGGTGCTGGCAAGACGAGCGTGCTATACGCCATAGACTTCGCCCTCTTTGGTGAACCACTGGGCCGTAGCTATGCCTACCTGCTCAGGGAGGGGGCAAGTGAGGGCAGGGTGGTCCTAGCGTTCTCACATGCTGGCTCAAACTACAGGCTCGTGAGGGGCCTGAGGAGGACGGGCACTGGCATAGAGCAGAACCCCAGCCAGCTGGAGCTCTACAAGGATGGCAACTTAATAGCTGAGCGAAGGGTTTCATCTGTTAAGGAGCAGCTGAAGAAGGAGCTTGGCCTAGATAGCGAGGTATTTAGGGAGGTAATATGGATTAGGCAGGAGAAGCTGAAGGAGATTTTAGATATGAAGCCATCTGAGAGGCAGAAGAAGATAGATAAGCTCCTTGGCCTTGAGGAGTTTGAGGAAGCTAGGAGGCGACTTGGCTCTATTGAGCGTACGTATAAGGGCATGCTAGAGGCCTACCGTACGGATACAGATCTAGTTATGGCCCGATCCCTTGAGGAAAAGCATGCTAAGCTAGTTGAGGAGCTTGCCAGCATGGCAGTTGAGCTTGAGGGGCTAAGGCGAGAGCATGAAGATGCTACTAAGGCAGTTGAGGAAGCATTAACAAATCTAAAGGCCCTTGAGGAAGCTAGGAAGAAGCAGGAGGAGCTCCTGAGGAAGAAGGTAGAGCTCCTTACATCACAGAGGGAAGTTGAGAGGGAAGTAAAGCGCTTAGCAGCTGAGCTTGAGCGTAGGAAGGAGGCCAAGGAGAGGCTTGAAAAGCAGCTTAAGGAGCTAGTGGCCAGGGAGATGAAGCTTAGGAGCACCCTAGCCCTCTCTGGCCTTGGGGCTGGTGCCTCCATTGAGGAGGCCGAGGGGCTGCTTGAGGAGTGGAGGGGTAGGATTGAGGAGCTGAGGAGGGAGGTAGTGGGCCTGGAGCAGGCCATAAGGGGGCATGAGGAGAGCTTGAGCGTAATATCAAGGGAGGCCCGCTGTCCAACTTGCCTACGCTTCATAGATGAAGAATACAGGCGTAAGATGACATCTAAGCTGAAGAGGGAGATAGTTGAGATGAGGCATAAGCTAGACGACTACCGCTCAGAGCTCTCTGAGCTTGAGGGGCGTAGCTCAGGGCTTGAGGAGGCAATCAGTGGCCTAAGGCTAGTTGAGGCTAGGAAATCAGAGCTTGAGGCTAGGCTTAAGGATGAGGAAGAAGGGCTTGAGCTCGTTGAGAAGGAGCTTGATAGGGCTAGGATGAGGCTTGAGATGCTGAAGGTTGAGCTAGATGCCCTTGAGGCCGAGCTAGTGGGGCCAAGCGATGAGGAGATTGAAGGGGCAAGGGAGGCGCTTGAGGGAGCTAGGAAGCACCTCTCTGAGGTTGAGGCCCGCATGAGGGAGCTTGAGGTAAGGAGGAGCATGCTGAAGGAGCAGATAGCCGATCTTGAGCGCAGGCTGAAGGCAGTTGAGAAGAAGAGGGCTAAGATGGAGAAGGTAAGCAAGGTGCTAGAGCTTATCAAGCTCTTGAGGTCGGCCTACAAGGCAGTTAGGCCCCATCTTAGGTCAGAGGTCATAAGGTTAGCACGCTTTTACATCCAGAGGACGCTAGATGAGATATCTGGCCCAGAGGGCGCTGGGATGGTAGTGGAAATCGGGCAGGACTACACGCCAGTAATTAAAGTCGGTGGCCGAGAGAGGAGCGTAGCCCACCTCTCTGGTGGCGAGAGGACGCTGCTCGCCCTAGCCTACAGGATCGGCATGGGGCACCTGATAATGCAGTACAGGACTGGGCATGGCCTAGACCTGCTCCTACTTGATGAGCCAACCGAGAGCCTTGGCCGTGAGGACCTGTCAATTGATAGGCTAGCAGATGCCATCTCCCGCTTGAGGGGGGTTAGGCAGATAATAGCCGTATCGCATAGCGAGGCATTTGCCGAGAGGGCCGACCACGTGATAAGGATTGAGAAGGTAGATAATGAGAGCAGGGTGAGGACAGAGGAAAGGCCATGAGCACTGGCGAGGCCAGCAGGGGGCCTATATCGCCCCTAAAGCACGTCTTGCTATACTCATGGGAGCTGAAAACGGCTGCCGACCTAAGCGATGTAGCTAGGAGGCTTAGGGAGGCAAAATTCTACGTTGTGGGGGCGAGGAAGGATGTGATTGTAGCTACTAGCCTTGCTAGGCCAGGTGTAGTTATCTTCATTATCATTGAAAAGGAGCCAGGCAGAGGCGATATAGTGCTAATACAAGGTTCAGGAGGCCCTTATAGCTTTGAGGAGATAGTAAGGGCCATGCCTACCTTCGCTAGGATTGCTGGCATAAGGCTAACTGGTAGCTGGCGTGGCCAGCCCCTTGGGGATGCTGGGGAATAAGAGCTATCCTAAGCCTTCTCATCGGATGACCTTTACCTCCCCTCTCTCCCCACCGCAGAACCTCGCTATGTAATCTGCAGCTAGCTCAGCAGCCTCCACTAGCCTACGCTCGCTGATGCCTGGCGCCCCACAGGCTACTACAAGTGCCCTCCTCGTCCGCTCTGTTACCTTCGTCCTATCTGCATCCCTATACGGGTATATGGCTATTGGCCCCTCAGCATCAGCTATCACGAGCTCCCTACCGCTTAGGATAAGTGGCCTAGGCATCCCTATGCCGAGGAACCGCTCCCCACGCCTTGCGAACCTCAGCTCCGCTGCTTGCCCAACTATGGCATCTACATCAAAGGTTGCTATTGGGATGCATGTGCGGAGCGAGGCTAAGTTGTAGGCATCAACTAGGTTGCTTATAGCTGGGAAGGGCTTCCCAGATAGCACACGCCTGAGGAGGGCCTCTGCTGAAGGGCGCTCCTTAGTTGGGTCTATGCCTAGGCGCCAGAAGAAGTCCCTGTAGGCCCTGATTATCGGGACATCCTTTAGGGTAGCTAGTTGGAAGCTAGATCTAGCCCACCGAATGGCATCTTCAATTAGGGCCTGGAGCTCTGGGTCCCTTGAGCGAGCGACCTTAACGCCAGATATGAGCACGATAGCTAACCTAAGGGTTGGGAAGGATGCCCTTACTCCCTCACTTATGGTTATCAAGCCAGCTGCCTCCCACCAAGCCTTATTATCGGCTAGCCTTTAATAGCGATGTGGTGGAAAAATGGCATCAGGTGTGCTGGACGAGCACGAGCGATTTAGGCTAGTTGAGGGGGCCATAGTGAGCGCTGGGTTCAGGATACTTGAGGTCAGCATGTACCAGGACGTGCTATCCTTCTTGGTAGAGCCCCCTGCCGACCAGAAGGCAGCGTTTGAGCGCTTGGTGGCTACCCTAAGCCCCCACGGCCTCCTGCCAGTGATGAGGAAGGCAAGGGAGGGGCTCGTGCTTAGGGTAATACCATTTAGGCTCGGCAGGCCTACTACGAGCATGGTGCCCTTCCTGCTCTTCCTCGCCACAGTTGCTAGCATATTCGCTACTGGCTGGCTCCTCTCATCTGGCTGGCCAGAGGGGCCATTCTTAGGGGCACTTATGTTCCTCGGCTCCATGATGGCCATACTGGCTACACATGAGATGGGGCACTGGATAGTAGCCCGCCTACACGGCGTGAGCGTATCTCTGCCGTACTTCATACCTGCCCCACCGCCCCTAACGCCATTTGGGACATTCGGTGCCTTCATAAGGCAGAGGTCTCCAGCTCCAAACAAGGATGCCCTATTTGATATTGGTGTGGCTGGCCCACTAGCTGGCTTCGTGGCCTCCGTGGCCATAACGCTCATAGGGCTGCCCCTCTGCAAGGTAACCGTAGGCCCAATACCAGGTGCCGTGAGGCTGCCCTACATCTTCGCCTACGCCCTCGTCATCAGGCTCGTGCTTGGCCCCCAGCCAGAGGGGGCCTCAACGCTCCTACACCCAGTTGCCTTCGCAGGCTGGATCGGCATGGTAGTTACCATGCTCAACCTCATACCAGCTGGCTCCCTTGATGGTGGCCACATAGCTAGGTGCGTCTTGGGGCCAGATGCACAGAGGAACCTAGGCATAGCTGCCTCCATAGCCCTCTTAGTGATAAGCCTCCTACCGCCATACGGTGGTGCCTACATGCTCATGGCCATACTGGCCCTGCTCATGGCCTTCCAGAAGCACCCAGGCCCCCTAGATGATGTATCGGAGCTCTCCCCAGCGAGGAAGGCAGCCCTCATCCTGCCAGTGCTGATATTCGTGCTATGCATAATACCGCTGCCCATCCCCTTCTAATCAAGGCTTATATTCACCCCCAGCTAGGCCCGTGTGGTGTCCTAGGTGAGAGGTGGCCGTAAAATCCCCTCAGAGCACTAGGCATGCGTATGAGGATTGGACCAGCCTAGATTATGAGCCAAGGAGGATTGAGGAAGAAGTAAGGGCCTTTTGGGAGGAGAACCGCATAAGGGAGAAGCTTGAGGCCCTTAGGGCCAGGGAGCACGTGGCCATAGCTGGCTTCGTAGAGGGGCCACCGACCCTAAATGGCGTTCCACACGTAGGCCACGCACGTGGGAGGACCATAAAGGACCTCTACTACCGCTACCTAAGCATGAAGGGCTACTACATGCCCTTCTGGGCTGGCTGGGATTGCCAGGGCCTACCAGTTGAGCTTGAGGCCGAGAAGCTGCTCGGCGTTAGAGGGGGGAAGAGGCAGCTGCTCGCTGAGGTGGGCATGGAGAGGTTCGTTGAGGAGTGCAAGAAAACGCTATTCCGATACTACCCAGAGTGGCTGAAGGCAGATAGGCTGCTTGGCGTGTTCATGAACCACGATAAGGCATACTGGACGTACAAGGACGAGTACATTGAGCGTGAGTGGGCCTACCTGAAGCGTGCCTGGGAGAGGGGGCTGCTCGGCGAGGACTACTACGTGGTCGCCTACTGCCCCTACTGCCAGACCAGCCTAAGCCATGCTGAGGTCGGCCTAGGCTACGAGGTCGTAGAGGACCCAAGCGTCTTCTTCAAGCTGAGGCTAAGGGATAGACCAGGCGAGTACCTGCTCATCTGGACCACCATGCCATTTACCATAATTACCGACCTAATGGTAGCCGTCCACCCAGAAGCCGATTACGCCCGTGTTAGGGTCGGCGATGAGGTATGGATCCTAGCTGCCCAGCGTGTGGAGCCAGTGATGCAGGAGCTTGGCATAAGCGATTACGAGGTCCTAGAGGCCATCCCTGGCCTAGAGCTTGAGGGCCTTAGGTACGAGTACCCGTTCTACGACCTAGTGCCTAAGCAGGCTGAGCTTGAGCGTGAGAGCCCACTTGTCCACACGATTGTATGCGAGGAATTCGTGGACGTGAGCGTAGCTACTGGCGTGGTCCACCTATCGCCAGGGAACGGTGAGGAGGACTTCCAGGCTGCTAAGAAGCGGGGCGTGCCGATATTCTCACCATTTGATGATGCCTGTGTCTTCACAGATGAGGCTGGTCGCTTCTCAGGCCTGTTCGCTAGGGATGCAGATGAGGTCGTGATAAGGGAGCTTGAGGCCAGGGGCCTCCTGGTGAAGGCAGGCAGGGTGAAGCACGAGTACCCAACGTGCTGGCGCTCCCACCACAAGCTGATATGGGTTGCTAGGCGTGAGTACTTCTACTGGGTTGATAGGATAAGGGAGGAGGCCCTTGAGGCTGCTGAGGCCGTGGAGTACTTCTACGATGCGCCAAGGCACCGCTTCCTATCCTTCATAAAGGAGGCTAGGCCCTGGTGCATATCACGTGAGCGTGTCTGGGGCACTCCACTCCCGATCTGGGTCTGTAGGTCCTGTGGCCACAGGGTACTGGTGGCTAGCAAGGAGGAGCTCTTGAAGATGGCCGTGAAGCTGCCAGAGCACCTAGAACTCCATAGGCCCTGGATAGATAAGGTCGTGTTACGCTGCCCAAATTGCGGTGGCGAAATGAGGCGTGAGCCCTTCGTGCTAGATTGCTGGCACAATAGCGGTGTAGCCCCCTACGCTCGCTTCTCAGATGAGGAATTTGAGCGCTTTGTACCAGTTTTCTTCCTAGTTGAAGGGATAGACCAAACCCGTGGATGGGCCTACTCGCTCCTAATGGCCCACCTGCTCCTAACTGGCCGAGCAGAAGCACCTTACAAGGCCTTCCTGTTTTACGGCATAGTCCTTGATGAGAAGGGGCGTAAGATGTCCAAGAGCCTTGGCAACGTAATACTCGTTAATCCATTCCTAGAGCAGCACTCAGCCGACCTATTCAGGTTCTACCTGCTGTGGAAGTGCGCACCAGTTGACGATATGCGCTTTGATGTAAAGGAAATGTACAAACGCCCTTACCAGGTGCTCTCAACGCTCTACCACCTACACCGCTTCTTCTACCAGAACGCCACATACGATGGCTACGACCCAGTTCGCCACACTCTAGATTGGGCACTAAGCGAGGGGCTGCTTAAGGCACCAGATAGGTGGATACTATCCCGCCTCCAGGCCCTAGTGGCCAAGGTAGATGAGGGCTACGGGCGCTGCCGCTTCCACAAGGCCCTCCAGGCCCTTGAGGACTTCGTCATAGAGGACCTAAGCCACTGGTACGTGCCCATGATAAGGCGTGAGCTCTGGACGGATGACCCACGCACGCTGCCGAGGCGCCTGGCCATCTACGCTACCCTCTGGCATGTGCTAAGGACGCTCTTGCTCCTCTTCAACCCAGCAACGCCATTCATAGCTGAGTGGCTCTACCAGCATGTGTTCCGTGCCCTAGACCAGAGGCTGCCTGAGAGCATAAACCTAGAGGGCTGGCCAAGGCCAGATCCAAGCCTAAGGGATGAGGAGCTTGAGGAAGGCATAGAGCGCCTCAAGCTAGCTGTATCGTTAGCCCACTCAGCTAGGCAGAAGGCTGGCCTAAAGCGCAGGTGGCCACTAAGGGAGCTAGTTGTAGTTGCAGGCCAGAGGGACCAGGGGCTCCTAGAGCCCCTCAAGGGCCTACTTGCTGAGCTAACGAACGTTAAGGCCGTGAGGCTTGTTGGCCCTGCTGAGGCCCCCGAGGGGCCTGGCTGGTCCCAGGCATCAGGTGATGGCCTACAGGCCCTCGTATACACGGTGCGGGATAAGGCCCTGGTCGGCGAGGGCTTCATGCGTGATGTAGCGAGGCGCATCCAGGCCCTC
>DQYM01000052.1 GCA_011040545.1 Candidatus Bathyarchaeota archaeon
ACAGGATGTATGTGGGTAGCCAAAGGCCGTGTAGAGCCAGACACGCTCTATGGCGCCAAGCGACTTCTCCTTAACGACCTTGTTCACGCCCTCGTACTCGCCCTTGACTGGGTCGAGGCACTCACCCTTGGGTACGGGGAATATGGGCCCCTTCGGGTCCACCCTAGCGGCAGCCCTGGCATCGAACCAGCTTATGGCACCGCAGTTGGAGAACCTCTGGGGCGTTATCACGCAGACGTGAGTCGGTGCGAAGCTCTGGCATAGCGTGCAGCCGTAGAAGGTATCTACCTCATCGTCCTTCAGGCCCCTCGCACGGGCATCACGGGCCTCGTAGATACGCAGGGCCTCCTCATATAACTCCTTAACCTTCTCTGGATCGGTTATGAAGGTAACCTGTATCTTCTCTATGAAGGGGAGCTCGCTCTTGAATAGCCTTATCAATACCTTGCCTATGTACTCAAAGCTGTTTAGGCCCTTCTGGTAGGACCTCTTGCTGAGGCGTAGCCAGATATCGTACCGCTGGTTCAAGTGCATGAAGCCCTGGATGTAGTTGCAGAACTCATGTATTCGCCTCTCTATAACGCCCTCAAGCTCCTCCTCAACCTCCTTGCCAGCGACCTCCACCAGGATGCCAAGCGGGTGGTAGCGGGTGCCCTCTGGTAGGTCCTTTATATCGGGGCCTATGATCTCTATCTTGCCATCTTCTACCTCCTCCATCTTCCTAGCCCTAACGAGCTCAAACTTGTATGGGCACTTTGGCCCACCGAACTCAACATATAGATCCTGGCGCCTTATGCGCTCGCCCTCGTATATTACACCTACATCCACGGGGATGTCCTCAAACATCTTTGATGACATCTCCCTTCCTCACCTCCCGCCCAGGCTGTCCATGAGGACCTTAAGGTTTTTCTCATGCTCTTCTGGCGGTGTGTTTGGGAACGACCAGGTGGCGTGGGGCTGGTAGTAGGGATCTAGGCACACGACCTTTAGGTGTGGGGCGAAGTCCTTTAGGTTGGCCATGAGCACCCAGCCCATGTAGTACGGTAGGCCAGCTATCAGCACAAGGTCGTACTGGCCCTGCCCATCTAGCCCCTCCCAGCTTGGGTCGGCTAGCCTCTGGCCGATATCCACGGCTAGCATGATGGCATCTGGCTCAAGGCCACGCTCTACAAGGGCCTTCCTAGTGTGGGCAGTTGCTACAACTGGTATCTTGGCCTTCTTAGCTATCTCGACTAGCAGGTCTATGAGCTTCGTGCCACTTGAGAGCTCAAGCTCAGCTGCCTCATGCCCTATGACCATTATTGGCCTCTTAGCCCTCTTCAGCAGGGCAGCAACAACAGCAGGCTTCCTTATCACATTTGCCTTCTCCGTGCCAGGTACCTCGGCCCTCTGCCAGGGCTCCACGGCCATTAATGACACCCAAGGTGCCAGTGAGGGGTGCTATAAGACTTTTTCACCACAGGCAGCCCTACCTTACTACCTCAGCAGCGACCTTTATGGCCTAGCCCTGCCGAGGCCACATCAGGGGCCTATTGGAGGGAGCGAGGGCAGCTTAGGTTACCTAGTGCGCCTGCGTAGGTGCCTTGCCACGAGTGGGTGGGCTGAAACGAGGCTTATCACCTTCTCAACTTGCTTAGTGGCCATGCCAAGGTAGCCCTCTGGCCTGAGTAGGTCCTTAAGCTCATCTGGCCCTATAAGTGCCCTTATGGCTTCATCCTCAAGCACGACCTCCGCAAATGGCCTACCGCTCCTCATGGCCGTTAGGGCCAGGGACCTAACGAGCCTGTATGCCTCATCACGGGCCATGCCACGCCTGGTCAGCTCAAGCATGAGGGCCTCTGACATTATCAGGCCCTTAGTAAGGGCTAGGTTCTCCTTCATCCTATCGGGCCTTATTTCTAGGCCAGAGAGGACCTTTATCATAAGGTAAATCATGTAGTCAGTTAGTATGAGGGCCTCTGGCACGATGAAGCGCTCAGCTGAGGATTGTGTTAGATCCCTCTCATGCCAGGTAGGCACGTTCTCAAGTGCAGGCACCACTAGGCCCCTGACTACCTTAGCGAGGCCACAGATGCGCTCGCAGGTAATAGGGTTCCTCTTATGTGGCATGGTAGAAGAGCCCACCTGCGCCCTCTCATCAAATGGCTCAGCTAGCTCCCCTATCTCCGTCCTCTGGAGCTCCCTTACCTCAGTAGCCATGTTATCTAGGGTTGAGGCTAGGATGGCCAAGAGGCATATCAGCTCAGCTAGCCTATCCCGCTGTACTATCTGCGTGGATATCTCAGCTGCCCTTAGGCCTAGGATTGACATCACGAGCTCCTGTAGCTCTAAGGCCCTAGGCCCCAGGCCAGCCATGGTGCCTACTGCGCCACTCATCTTCCCGACTAGGACACGCTCCTCACACTCCTCAAGGCGCTTGAGGTGCCTTAGGAGCTCTGCAGCCCAGACAGCTAGCTTAAAGCCAAGGGTTATTGGGAGGGCGTGCTGTCCATGCGTCCTGCCTACCATGATGGTCCCCTTGTGCTCCTCGGCAAGCCTAGCCACGAGGGCCGTGAGTTCCGCTAGGCGGTCCTTGAGTATGGCTAGGGCCTCCTTCAGCTGGAGCGCAAGGGCAGTATCAAGTATATCAGAGCTAGTGGCCCCAAGGTGGACGTAGCGGCCACTTGGCCCACAGGCCTCAGCTAGCGCACGGACCACGGCCATGGTTTCGTGCTTTATCTCAGCCTCAATCTCCTTTACACGCTCAAGCTTAACTACGCCAGAGGTAGCTACCTCCCAAATGCGTTCTGCATCCTCACGTGGTATGTTGCCTAACTCTGCATGGGCCTTCGCTAGGGCTGCCTCAACTAAGAGCATCTTCCTGAGCCTGCTTTCCTCCTCAAATATCCTTACCATCTCAGGCATACCGTATCGGCCAGTATCTATGGGCAGGACTGGCAAGGCGAGCACCAGGCCCCCTTCATGCACATGGCTAATTAGGGTTCCGACCAAGGGCGGGGGTAGGCCAAGCCCACCGTGTGGTCAGGGTAGCGGAGCTCCTCATGGCCCTAGGGGCTCAGCGCTTTGACCCCTCATCACGCCAGCTCCTTCCTCATGCGATAAGATATAAATACCTTGGCATAGGTTAAGTGCCCCTGAGCAGCCATGATAAGGCTGAGCTACTTCCACCATGTAAGTAGGGGGCCTAACCCACCAGAGGTAGTAAATGTAGTGATAGAAATACCAATGGGCTCAAGGAACAAATATGAGATTGATCGTGAAACTGGCATCCTAAGGCTAGATAGGGTCCTCCACTCCCCATTCCACTACCCAACTGACTACGGCTTCATACCACAGACGCTATGTGAGGATGGCGATGCCCTTGATGCCCTCGTCATGACGCACCACCCCGTCTTCCCATTCTGCGTTGTAGAGGCCAGGCCGATTGGCGTCCTGAAGATGCGTGATGAAAAGGGGATGGATGAGAAAGTGCTATGCGTGCCAACTGGCGATCCTAGGTTCAAGAGGATAAAGGACATAGAGCACCTACCTGAGCACTGGCTAGTTGAGATAGCCCACTTCTTTGAGCGGTACAAGGAGCTTGAAGAGGGCAAGTTCACGCAGATCCTAGGCTGGGGCAATGCTGAGGAGGCCAAGCAGGTCATATTAGAGGCCATGAGGCTATACGATGAGCGATTTAGAAAGAGAAAGGCTTAAATAATACGCCTTCTGGCCATGTTGGGGGGCATAAAGTAAGGTTGGTTGGTGTTCCCTCAGACAGTGCGAAAAGCTTAAGAGGGGGGTCTGGCTCCAGGGGAGAGCGAGCAGAAATGCTATCCCCAGATGACCTATTCGTGCTGGTGAAGGCCTTTTTTGACGAGAAGGGCTTAGTTAGGCAGCACCTGGATTCCTACAACGAGTTCATTGACCACGGCCTACAGGAGGTCATAGATAGCATAGGTGAGGTAGAGGTACCATCGCCAGAGGGGCCATATAAGATAGTATTTGGCAAGGTAAGGGTTGGTGCACCACGTGTAAAGGATATTCACGTTGGTGAGAAATCCCTCTATCCACGTGAGGCTAGGATAAGGAACCTCACTTATGCAGCGCCCATCTTCCTAGAGATGAAGAAGGTACAGGGTAGCCGTGAGTACGAGGCAGAGGAAGTCCCGATAGGCGATATACCAGTTATGCTTAGATCTAAGATCTGCCGATTAAGCCAGATGCCAGTTGAGGAGCAGATAGCCGTAGGCGAGGACCCAGATGATCCAGGTGGCTACTTCATAATAAATGGCTCTGAGCGAGTTATAGTTTCGCTTGAGGACCTAGCACCAAATCGCATTCTAGTTGATATTGATACCCGTAGGGTTAAGCCTACGTACAGGGCCAAGATCCTAAGTGCAACCCTTGGCTTTAGGTCCCGTGTTGAGGTAACGCTCAAGCCAGATGGCGTGATATACGTTAGCATGCCAAGGGTCCCATCCCAGATACCATTCCCAATACTAATGAAGGCCCTTGGCGTAGAGAGGGATAAGGATATAGCAGAGCTCGTCTCAGCTGATGAGGAGATAATAGAGCAGCTTGATCCAAGCTTTGAGGCTTGTATAGGCGTGTTCACCACGGATGAGGCCCTGCTTTACATAGGCAACCGTGTTGCACATGGCCAGACGATTGAGTATAGGCGTGAGAAGGCCAAGCAGGTCCTAGATCGCTACTTGTTCCCACACCTAGGCCACAGGCCAGAGGACCGACTTAAGAAGGCAGTCCTCCTAGCTGAGATGGCTAGGCGTGTAATAGAGCTTAAGCTAGGGCGTAGGAAGCCAGATGATAAGGACCACATGAAGAACAAGCGCCTTAAGCTAGCTGGCCCACTCCTAGCAGATATATTCGCTAGGGCCTTTAGGAACCTATGCCGTGATATCCGCTACCAGCTCCAGAGGTTAAGGCACAAGAAGTACATCAAGCTGGAGGCTGCAGTTAGGGAAGGCATAATAACTGAGAAGTTACAGCATGCCCTTGCAACTGGGAACTGGGGTAGGGGGAGGGTAGGCGTTACCCAGCTGCTGGATAGGACGAATGTCATATCTATGCTCAGCCACCTAAGGCGTGTCCAATCGCCACTAAGCCGTAGCCAGCCTAACTTTGAGGCAAGGGACCTACACTCAACCCAGTGGGGCCGTCTGTGCCCAAATGAAACGCCTGAGGGCTCTAACTGTGGCCTAGTTAAGAACCTAGCCCTAATGGCCTACCTATCCGTTGGGACGGATCCAAGGCACGTTGAGGAAGTGCTCTACGAGCTCGGCGTCGTGCCTAGGGAGATGGCCCCCTGGGAGCTCAGGCTCAAGGGCGCTATAGTCTTCCTAGATGGCTTCCCAATAGGCTACCATGAAGATCCAGCTAGGCTGGTTGAGGAGTTCAGGGCGCTAAGGCGTGCTGGCAAGATAAGCCCAGAGGCGAACATAGCCTACTACGAGGGGGTGGGCTCAAACCCAGAGGTATACGTGAACTGCGATGCTGGCCGTATTAGGAGGCCCCTCATAGTCGTTGAGAACGGGAAGCCCAAGCTAACCAAGGAGCACATAGAGGCCGTCCGCAGGGGGGAGCTGAAGTTTGATGACTTAGTTAAGATGGGCGTTATAGAGTACCTAGATGCTGAGGAAGAGGAAAACGCCTACATAGCCCTTAGGCCAGAGGACGTAACGCCAGAGCACACGCACCTTGAGATAGCCCCCTACGCCATACTAGGCATTTGCGCTGGCATAATACCCTTTGCAGAGTACAACCAATCACCAAGGAACTCATATGAGGCAGCTATGGCCAAGCAGGCCCTTGGCTTCTACGCTAGCAACTACATGTTCAGGGTTGATACAAGGGCTCACCTGCTCCACTACCCACAGAAGCCCCTTGTTACAACGAAGATAATGGAGGTAATAGGCTATAACAAGAGGCCTGCTGGCCAGAACTGCGTTGTAGCTGTGCTCTGCTTCGGTGGCTACAACATGGAGGACGCCCTTGTCTTCAATAAGGCATCAATAGATAGGGGCCTAGCTCGCTCAACGCTCTTCAAGCTCTATGAGGCCGAGAGGCGTACGTACCCAGGTGGCCTAAGGGATGAGTTCAAGAAGCCAAGCCCGACCACCAGGGGCTTCAAGGGCGAGAAGTACTACGCTGGCATAGAGGCAGATGGCATAGTAAGGCTTGAGCAGAAGCTAGAGGAGAAGGATGTGCTTGTGGCCCGCCTAAGCCCACCGAGGTTCATGGAGGAGTACGGGGCTAGGATGCCCATGAGGGGTGGTGTTGAGATGCACGATACATCAATAGCCCTTAAGCCATCTGAGAAAGGCATAGTTGATGAAGTATTCATAACCGAGGACATGGAGGGCAACCGCTTAGTAAAGATACGTGTTAGGGACAATAGGATACCTGAGATCGGCGATAAGTTCGCATCAAGGCATGGCCAGAAGGGCGTTATAGGTGCTATCTACCCACCAGAGGACATGCCATTCACAGAGGATGGCATAGTCCCAGATATAATAATCAACCCACATGCCATACCAAGTAGGATGACGGTGGGCCAGTTCCTAGAGTCCATGGCTGGCAAGGTAGCTGCCATGAGGGGCCACCCAATAGATGGAACGCCATTCGTGGGCGTGAAGCCAGAGGAGATAAAGCGCATGTTAATTGAGGCTGGCTTCAGCTACACTGGCCGTGAGGTCATGTACGATGGCATGACGGGTGAGAAGTTCGTTGCAGATATCTTCATAGGGGTCGTTTACTACCAGAAGCTACACCACATGGTAGCAGATAAGATCCACGCAAGGGCTCGTGGTAGGGTCCAGATCCTAACTAGGCAGCCCACGGAGGGTAGAGCACGTGGTGGTGGGCTTAGGTTCGGTGAGATGGAGCGAGATTGCCTCATAGGGCATGGTGCTGCCATGCTCCTAAAGGATAGGCTGCTTGATGAATCAGATCGCTACGTGATGTACGTATGTAATCGCTGTGGCTTCATAGCCTACTACGATGCAAGGCAGCACAAGTTTGTATGTCGCCTCTGTGGTGATAAGGCTGATATACAGCCAGTAGTAGTTTCCTATGCCTTCAAGCTCCTGCTCCAGGA
>DQYM01000155.1 GCA_011040545.1 Candidatus Bathyarchaeota archaeon
CTCCAGGGAGACGGGAATCCCATCAGGGGAATTGAAAGGGGAGCTCCCCAGAGGAAAGCCTGTTGAGGAGGTTTATAAATGCCATGCGTGCGAGGATGTGCAAGGACTGTCCTGTGCGTGGTAATCCATGCTACCAGACGGACTTTCAATCCCTTTCTCGGGTTCTGCGTGTATGAAACTAGATTGACTAGGAAGGGATTTCTCATCTTTCAATCCCTTTCTCGGGTTCTGCTGAAGGCTTTTAAGCTACCCTTTATAAGCCTTACGGTAAGGTGCTCGGCCCCTTATAAGGCCCTTAGCCCAGCATGTTAGGCAACCGCTCTGGCGCATGGAAGGGGACATCTGGAAACCGAACATGAACCCTGCCCCCGATGGCCCAGTGGGCCTTAGACCACACATGCAATTACTTAAATGCCCAATGGTCCCCCTCGGCTAGAGGGGCTTGAGTAGCACATGCTTGCCTGGGCTTCACGAGGGCATTTATAAGGGGGCCTAGCCCCCGTCCTGGGAAAACCGAACATGGGAGCTGCTCCCTAGTGGCTAGAGGGCCTCAATATTGCCATTCAATTGCTTAAATAGCTGCTACATGCCTGGCCCACCATGCCAGTAGCCCCTGGCCTTGTGAACGTGGCCATGGCCACGTTAGCTGGGGCGCTTGTGGCTGGATAGTGAGGCCCCTCAGGCTGCCTTAACTTCTGCCCTAAGGCCATAGCATAGCCTTGGCACGACCTCTAGCTCTGGCCTTGGCCTGCCGAGCCTCCTATCTAGGCAGGCCTTCACGAAGCCCGTGTAAAGTGGTGATGGCTTCCCTGGCCTGCTCTTGAACTCAGCATGGAACTGGGAGGCCATGAAGAAGTAGTGGCTCGGTAGCTCTAGGACCTCCATCCTACGCCCATCTGGGCTGGTGCCCGAGAACACAAGCCCCCTGGCCTGCAGGAGCGGTATGTAATCTGGGTTTACCTCCCAGCGGTGCCTGTGGCGCTCCCTTATGCGCTCACGGCCATACAGCATGTAGGCCCTGGTCCCCTTCTTGAGGATGATATCGTGGGCGCCTAGCCTCATGGTCCCCCCCTTGTGCGCTACGTTCCTCTGCTCAGGCATTAGGCCCACTACTGGGTGGGGCGTATCTGGATCTACCTCCGTCGTGTGGGCGCCCTTGAGGCCGCAGACGTGCCTAGCGAACTCAACAACTGCTAGCTGGAAGCCATAGCAGATGCCCAGGAAGGGGATGTCATTCTCCCTTGCGAACTGGATGGCCATTATCTTCCCCTCAGCCCCCCTGGGGCCAAAGCCATAGGGCACGAAGATGCCATCGTAGTCCTTCAGGCGTTCTACATCACCTGGGCTCTCCTCCAGCTCCTCGGCCCTTATGTAATCTATGTCCACCTTCGTCCTCAGGGCCATGCCAGAGTGCTTGAAGGCCTCGTTCATGCTTATGTAGGCATCTGCTAGCTCTGCGTACTTGCCGACCAGGGCTATCCTCAGCTCGTAGAGCGGGTTTAAGTACGCATCAACTAGCTTCCTCCAGCTCCCCCAATCTGGCTCCCTAGCCTCTAGGCCAAGGCGCTTGCAGATATAATCGCCCATGCCCTGCTCATCTAGTATGAGCGGGACCTGGTAGACGAGCGGGACGGTGTAGGAGCAGAAGACGGCCTCCTCAGGTATGGTGCCGAAGAGGGCTATCTTGTACTTGGCCTCATCGTTTATCATCTTGGTGCAGCGGGCCACTATTATATCTGGCTGGATGCCTATGCGTCTCAGCTCCTGGACGCTGTGCTGGAGGGGCTTGGTTTTCATCTCGCCCGTTACGTCCAGTATTGGGACGAGGGCCACGTGGACGTAGAGAGTATTCCTAAAGCCCTCCTCAAGCCTCATCTGCCTTATGGCCTCAAGGAACGGTAGGCCCTCTATATCGCCAACCGTGCCCCCGACCTCAACAAGCACTATATCTGCCCCTGATTTCTTAGCTACACGCCTTATGCGGGCTTTTATCTCATCAGTAACATGTGGTATTATCTGGACGCACTTGCCTAGGTAATCGCCACGCCTCTCACGCTCTATCACGGCCAGGTAGACCTGGCCCGTTGTTATGTTGTTCTCCCTAGGTAGATCTACATCTAGGAAGCGCTCATACCAGCCTATATCTAGGTCGGTCTCACCACCATCCTCGGTAACGAATACCTCGCCGTGCATGTATGGGTTCATGGTGCCGCTATCTACATTTACATAGGGATCTATCTTTATGGCCGTTACCTTGTAGCCCCTTACCTGTAGCATCTTGCCTATGGAGGATGTAACTATGCCCTTCCCAACGGAGCTCAGGACGCCACCTGTTACGAATATGAACTTCCTCCTCACGCAGGGAGTAGGAGAGGCAAGCCCATAAAACCCTTTCTTACGGGCTGGTTGGTAGGGCTAGGGCACAAGTAGATCTAGCTTGCCCCCTAGGGCAGCTAGGGGGCACAGGGGCAATTAAAGGCTGGATGCTACCTATGAGGCCCTCCTAAGGGCCTCTGATAGCTTGGCTACTATGCTAGTCGCCCTTGAATCACCATATATGGTCCTAAGCCTGTATATTATGTATTCTATGTCCTCCCTCGTTAGGTCTAGCTTGGGCCTCTCGGCCTCGGCCTCCTTAACCCTATCAAGCAGGGCCTTTATGAGCCTCTTGACCTGCCTAGTTGCCCTTGAGTAATCGCTCTTCGTGATAACTACATTTAGGCCTAGCTCCCTAAGGGCCTCGCTTAGCTCCCTGTAGGTAAGCCCTTCCCCCTTAGCCCGAGAAGACGAAGATGGGCTCCCCATCCCTTATCACCCTCGCCCCCTCAAGCCCCTCTAGTAGCCCCTCTAAATACCTTGGTAGGTTAAACATAGCCGTGTGCACGCCAGGCCCATAGTACTTGAGGTCCCCCACGCCCCTCTCCTCAAGCCTCCTAGCGACCTCCTCAGCCCCAAGCCCAGCTGGGTCGGGGCCAGTTGAGCCTATGACGAAGGCCCACTCACCATCAAAGGATGGGACCCAGCACGTGTAGTATCGGACGAGCGGGAAGACGGCCTTAGCCGTCCTGTATATGGAGACCGTGCAGGTGGCCATCTGGGGCACCGTGCTCACGTCCTCTGCCTGTGTAACCATCATGCCACCAGGCTTGAGCACGCTCCTAATGGCCTCGTAGAACTCCTTGGTGTAGAGCAGGTAGGCTGGCCCACCTTCAAGCGGGTCGGTGGCATCCACGATCACGACATCGTACACGGGCCTACCAGATAGGGACTCAACGAACTTACGGCCATCACCTATGATGAGCGAGAAGCGTGGGTCATCAAAGGCACCTGCGTTGAACTCAGGCAGGTAGCGCCTACAGGCCCTGTAGACCTCTATATCTATCTCAAGCATTTCAACTGCCTTCACACAGGCATGCTTGAGGACCTCCCTAGCTGTTGCCCCCTCGCCACCACCTATTATGAGGACCCTCTCTGGTCCCTCGTGGGCCACCAGGGCAGGGTGGACTAGCATCTCATGGTATATCCATTCTGAATCTGCAGAAGACTGAACCTTGCCATCAAGGATCAACGTCTTGCCATAGTAGGCTAGCTCAACTACCTCTATCTCCTGGAATGGGCTCTTGGCCTTGTATAGCGTCTTGAGCACGCCATAGTAGTGGCCCGTGTACGGGGCGTGCCTCTCAATGAACCAACGCTCTATGCCCTTGGCTAGGCCAGGGCTAGGGGGGCTAGCCGTCCGCTCTGCCTTGCCTCCCCCAGTGCTATTAGTCAAACCCTCTCACCTTCTGGTATTATGCCCCTCTTGACCTCAAATACGCTTACGCTCTTGGGCCTTAGCACTTGGACGCTATGCCTAAAGGCCTCCCAGGGATCTACATGTGAGCCACACGTGAATATGTCTATGGCAGCATAACTGTACTCGGGCCACGTATGTATTGATATATGTGATTCTGCTATTGCTACTACGCCAGTAACGCCCTGTGGCTTGAACTTGTGGAACAGCACGCCTATCACACGACCACCAGCACGCTTAGCTGCCTCAACTAGCATCTCACGTAGCCTAGCCTCATCATCAAGCAGGGCTGGGTCTACCCCCCAAACCTCTACTATGAGGTGGCGGCCGAGCCCGCTCGGGACCAACTATACTCTCACCCCCCAGGCTAGGGGGGTTATTAAACCCCCTATTTAAAGCTATATGGTCGCCTATTCATATCAAGGATGCGCTCTAAATGGCTAGAGAGGGCATTTCTGCATATCCTCTTTTGGGATTTTCTCCAGTACTTTTTAAGCTCCCCTTCCTTGTCATGGGGGCCATAATAACCCTTAAATGAGGGGTTGGCTGCCCACACTGGGGAGCAGCATGGAGTTCTCAGTTCTGGCTGAGGCGTTTGAGAAAATAGAAGCTACGACGAAGCGCTTGGAGATGATGGATTACCTAGTTAAGCTGTTCAAGGCAACACCCCCCGACCTAATAGATAAGGTGGTCTACCTAACCCAGGGCAAGCTATACCCAGATTACCTTGGCATGCCTGAGCTAGGCGTAGCAGATAAGCTTGCCATGAGGGCCATAAGCAGGATATCTGGTCGCTCTATATCAGAGGTAGAAGATGCCTACAAGCGGCTTGGCGACCTTGGCTCAGCAGCTGAGGAGCTCTTGAAGAAGAAGGCCCAGCTCCTATTCTTCACCCAGCCCCTAACCGTTGAGAGGGTTTATGCAACTCTAGATAAGATAGCAAAGGCATCTGGCCCTGGCTCAATACAGCAGAAGGTAAGCCTCCTAGCTGGCCTACTAGCAGATGCAAGCCCAAGGGAAGCAAAGTACATAATAAGGATAGTAACTGGTCGCCTTAGGCTTGGAGTAGCAGATATGACCGTCCTAGATGCACTTGCACAAGCATTTACTGGCTCAAGGGACAATAGGCCAATACTAGAGCGTGCCTACAACCTATGTAGCGACCTAGGTGCTGTTGCTAAGGCCGTGGCCACAGGTGGCCTAGAGGCCGTGAAGCAGTTCAAGATAGAGCTAGGTAGGCCAATAAGGTGCATGTTGGCCGAGAGGCTCCCAACGCCTGAGGAGATAATAAAGAAGCTTGGCAAGGCATCTGCAGAATGGAAGATGGATGGTCTACGCATGCAGATACATAAGGACGGCGATAAGATAGTCATATTCTCAAGGCGCCTTGAGAACCTAACAGAGCAGTTCCCAGATGCTGTTGAGCTAGCTAGGACGCATATAAAGCCCAAGCAGGCAATAGTGGAGTGCGAGGCATGTGCTATTGACCCAGATACTGGCGACCTACTGCCCTTCCAAGAGCTAATGCATAGGCGCCGTAAGTACGGCATAGAGGAGGCTGCTAAGGAGTACCCAGTAGCCCTATACATGTTTGATGTCCTATACGTAGATGGCCGTGATGTAACTACGGAGCCCTACATAGAGCGTAGGAAGCTCCTTGAGCAAATAATAATCCAGGATGATTGGGTAAAGGTCATACCGAATATAATAACGGATGACCCAGAGGAGCTTGAGAAGTTCTTCCAGGAGGCCGTCCAGCTTGGCTGTGAGGGCCTCATGGTGAAGGACCTCAAGGCACCTTACAGGGCTGGCGCAAGGGAGTTCAGCTGGATAAAGCTGAAGCGTGAGTACCAGGCTGAGCTAACGGATACCATAGACCTGGTCATAATCGGTGGCTACCACGGCCGTGGCCGTAGGGCTGGCAAGTACGGTGCCTTCCTCCTAGCTGCCTACGACCCAGAGAACGATGTATTCAAGGCCACCACCAAGGTCGGGACGGGCTTCACAGATGAGGATCTAGAGAAGTTCAAGGAGCTCCTTGACCCACTTAGGATACCCCATAAGCACCCACGTGTGGTCAGTTTAACGGAGCCAGATGTATGGTTCGTGCCTAAGATAGTTATAGAGGTCATAGCTGCTGAGATAACGCTCTCACCGACCTATCCATGTGGCATGGACGCCATAAGGAAGGGCTCTGGCCTAGCCCTTAGGTTCCCGAAGTTCACGGGCCGTATACGCTTTGATAAGGCACCAGAGGATGCTACAACTGAGAAGGAGCTAATAGAGATGTATAGGAACCAGCTGAGGAAGATAACTGAGTAGGGCTAGCCTTTATTAGCAAGCTGCTAAATGGCCCTAGCCTTGCCAGTACTAGCATGTGATGTCGGTAGCCTCCCCCTCACAACCGACCCAGCCCTGCTCAAGCGGGGTGCCTCTGATGTCCTAAGGCCTGGGAGGGCAAGCTCTGGTGCTGCAGCTGAGTTCAAGCGTGTAGTTACCTCAGCACTTAAGGATAAGCTATCCGCTGGCCTTGATATCCCAACGTATCCCCAGTTCAGGGACATGAACGAGATGTTCCTATCCATGTTCTCCGGCATTGAGAAGCTTGAGGGAGGCTACGTTGAGGTCGGGCGGTTGAGCGTGGTAGATGCCCGTATACCAGAGGTGGTCGTGGCCAAGGAGGCTGCTGGTGAGCTAGCAGCCCAGCTTGGGCTTGAGAGGGTGCGCCTAAGGGTATGCATAACTGGCCCACACACGCTATCCTTCTGCTTTGCCTTCAGGAGCCCAGGCCTGCTAGCTAGGCTAGGGCGTGGCCTAGCCGATGTAGTAAGGGCGAACGTGATCAAGGGCAAGCACCTTGAGGTCGCCATACTGGCCCTAGATGAGCCTACATTTGGCACCGTAGATGACCCACTTGTAGAGCATGGCTCAGAAGGCCGTGAGGCCCTCCTCAAGGCCTGGGAGGAAGTGCTTGGGGCAGCTAGGGCAAAGGGGGCCACTACCTGCCTCCACCTGCACTCCACATCAGATGGCCTCTTCTGGCAGGTGGCCTCCCTCAGGCTCGTGGAGTCGCACGTTGATGACCCGATCTACAGGCTTGAGGAAACCAAGGAGCTCTTAGACGAGCACGATAAAGCACTTAGGGCCAGCATCTGCAGGACGGACTTTGACCAGCTCATAAGAGAGCGTATCTTGGCTGAGGAGCCAGGCGCTAGTGAGGCTAGGATCTCCGAGGCCCTCAGCAGCACGTGGAGGGCCATTA
>DQYM01000110.1 GCA_011040545.1 Candidatus Bathyarchaeota archaeon
GTGAAGTTCTGGTAGTGGTATATCTCGCACTCGTAGAACTCCTCGTACCAGCCTAGCTTCATGGGCCTACCAGTTATGCCAGGTAGGTAGACGGCCTCCGTGTAGTTGTAGAAGGCATACGTATCCATGACGACCTTGTATATCTCAAACTCAGGTACCTGGCTCATGGATACCTGTGCCCACTCAGCTGTTACAGAGGCATGTGGCCCTACTAGCTCCTCACCACCAGATAGGGGCATGCCATCGCTGTACCAGTGGACATCCGTGCTAGTTGGGATGGCCTCCGTGATGTACCACACGGAGAGCTCAAAGGGCTCAGGTAGGAGCTCGTGGCCAGACCTGACGACCTGGAGCACTATGTAGAAGACGCCTGGCCCCCTTATCGGCGTTATCAGCATCTGGCCCTTGGGCATGGTTGTTGTGCCATCCCAGCCTAGGTCCCGCCTTAGGTACGTCATGTTGCTCATATCTATTAGCTGGCCAATACCGCTCACTATATACACGCCTATGTGCGTGTCCTCCTGCTCCCACGTTAGCTTAGTAACGAGGTAGCTTGCCCTATCGCTCGGCACGTAAACGGCAAAGGTGCGGTAGTCGTTGGCCATGGGCCAGTAGAACGTGCTGTAGATGCCGTAAACGGCTCCAACATCATATGGTAGGCCAGCACTGCCACCAAATGTCAGACGCCCCTCGCCTGGCCCTGGGACAACGCCATAGACATTAATGGTCATAGGCATTCTAGCAACACCTGATCCCTTGTAGAACTCAACGAAGCCAGCATAGACGCCTGGCATGGCATTAGC
Source organism: Candidatus Bathyarchaeota archaeon (assembly GCA_011040545.1). Lineage (GTDB taxonomy): Archaea > Thermoproteota > Bathyarchaeia > EX4484-135 > EX4484-135 > EX4484-135. Next base: position 804 of record DQYM01000110.1, read on the forward strand.
TGGCACGCTCACGCTTACCTTCCAGTTCAGCGGGCTACCTGTTTGCTCTACGCTAACCCAGTCCCAGGGCTCCTTCTTGAACAGGAGGACAGTTAGCTTTAGCTCAAGGCCAGGCCAGGGCCTTAGGGCTTCCGTCTCTGGGCCAGTATCGTGGAAGAGTATGGTCGGCCCCCGCCAGGTCCCATGTGGGTCGTATCTGTGGAAGACCTCACCTGGCTTGCCCACCGTCAGGGTGAGCACGTTGGCCCCCTTGAAGCAGGAGGATACCCTACGCCCCTCGCCAGGGGCACCTGGCTCGCTCTCTGGGACATTCAGCATGTTATCGCCATTTATGTCCTCCCAGTCAAAGAGGAAGGCATAGGGCTTCCTAGCCAGTATCCTCCAGAACTTATTTAGCTCCTCAAGTGGATACGATACTATCAAGATGGCGAAGTCAGCTTGGTAGAAGTAGTTCTCCATGTAGTCCTCACCTAGGTAGGCCGTGATTGGGTAGACGTTGTACACGCCCGTTGTCCTAGGTAGGTCCACGGTCCTCTTATCCCAGAGCACGTAGTGGTAGGCCCCTGCTGCCTCCACTGGCTCGCCAACAGGCGTAGCTGCGTAGACGGCCTCAAAGTCATTCTCACCTGGGGCCATGTAGAAGAACAGGCTAGTATCGTAGAACGTGCTCGTTAGGCCAGGGTGGTCGTATATGTCCGTGGTCTCCCAACGCCAGCCACCCCACCAGTACTGGAAGGCTGGGTTCACCTTCCTAGCGACCTCCCTGAACGTCCTGCTTGAGTACGCAATCACTATGGGCTGCCCATCTACCTCAGCGAGGCCAAGGGCAGCTGCAACAGCCCTGTAGGCATTTATCATGCCACAGCCCTGCGATAGGGCATCCCAGCTTAGGTCATCTGCCGTGGACTTTATGATGTACTTCACTACATCTGGCGTTGGCTTACGGCCGTGGGCCCTCTTGTAGGCATCTATTATCAGGGCGCAGACGCCAGCTGCCACGGGCGCCGACATGCTAGTACCACCGAACCAGCCCCAGCAGTTCCACTGGTTCGCTATCTTGTGGTGGGCCTCCCTCATCAGCGGGTAGGCAGAGAAGCCGTAGGCACCAAGCGTGCCTACATCTGGCTTGGGGGCACCGTAGATGGTTGGCCCCCTTGATGACCAGCTCACTAGGTCGCCATATGGTTGTGGTCGCCCGTAGACACGCTCAAATACGTGGTAGTCGGTGGTTGCCGAGATGCTTAGGGCTGCTGGCGATACCGATGGAGAGCCTACCGTCATGTAGCCTGGCCCCTCGTTGCCAGCGCTAACCACGAAGAGCGTCCCCTTGTAGTCTGGGTGCGTGTAGTAGGGCACGGAGAGCAGGTCTATGAGGAGCTCAGGTGCGTAGAAGCCCTGGACGAAGTAGTCCCTTAGGTCCAGGAAGACGTAGCCCCATGAGTTGCTTATGACATCTGCCTTGTGCTTGCCCGTGTACCTGAACCACGCTACTGGTATGGTCCAGTACGGGTAGCCTGGGAAGTAGTTATCCCAGCCACAGGCCCAGGTCCAGCCCCAGATGACATCTATGAGCGTGAAGGCAAGAGTTGCCATTACCTTTGCCCCCCTGGCCATGCCGTACATGCGGTAGTAGGTGCCGTTCTCGTACACATCGTAGCCTATCCTGCCCCTGCCAGCAGCAGATGTAGCACAGGCCGTGCCATGCGGTGCCCAATCGTATAGTATGCCTACCCAGTTCCCACTTGGGTGAATGCCCCTTATCAGCTGGCAGGTGCCAGTTACGTTGCCCCAGGGATCCCATACGTTAGCTAGGATGCCAGCGGATACATCAAAGAGGCCATCGCCATTTATATCACGGGCCAGTATCTCGCTATTGCCCTCTGGGTCGCCCCAGTAGTGGGGCTGCTCATCCGTTATGTCCCAATCCGCTAGGGCATCAAACTCCCTTGGCCCTATGCCAAGGCCATTCATAACGAAGCCCTCTATGCCATTTAGCTTGGCCGTGAGCCATAGGCTGGTATCAAAGTCAATGTAGACCGTATCGTATACGCCAGGCTCATGGCTATCCACGACCACGCATAGGTAGACCTGCTGGAGCATGCCGCCCATGTCCTCGCCAGCAGGGCCGTACTCCCAGATTATGCCGAAGTGGTAGATGCCAGACTTGCTCTCAATATCGCCTACGTATATGTCCTGCAGGGGTGGGAACTTGCTGAAGTCAGCGAAGTAGTAGCGCTTGCCCGTCCTAACGTACGTACCGCCCCAGTACATGACGTAGTATGGCCTTGAGCTTATCGGTAGGAAGCCATCCTCTGTCTTCCTGAACGTGTAGTTCGTTAGCGCTATGCAGAGGCCACCTGGGTCAAAGGCAGTTACGTACCCATCTGCATCCCTGTGGAGGGCATCTACTAGGTCGTAGGCAGCGAAGTCCACGCCAGTATCGTGTATGGCTATAACAGAGCCATTGCCGAATACGCCAAATTCCTCTTCAACCCTATTTACCTGCATGTGCTCCCATGCCCTGAAGTTAGCTGGCCAGGGGCCTGGCTCGCCGTAGAGGGATAGGAGCTCCCTCTCGTGCTTGAGGGCGCTCTGCCAATCTATCTTTACGTTCTCTATTATCTTCCCAACGCCAGGGAGCTCTGAAACAGCCTTTAGGGCCTCCCTTGAGAGCGGGGCAGCCCTTATGATGTACCCCACGCCTAGATCTATTATGCCAGCCATGCGAACGTACTTGCTTAGCTCAAAGAGGTCTACCTTCTTGCTTGCGAATATCATTACCTCTGGCTGGCCACCAACGAGCACCATGCCCTTCCTTATCGTCCCCTTCTCAATGTACTCTGCCAGGGCTGACGTGAGGTGGCCATCTGTTGGTGTGAATAGCCTCTTAGCAGCAACCTCTGCCCTAGCCCTGAACTCAGCTAGCAGTGGTGATTCAGTATCCATGAGGGTGGGCTTGGCCGCCCGAGCTGCGTGTGCCGTTGGCATGAGGAGTGGTAGGAGCATGAGGAAGGCAAGCGTTAAGCTGAGTACAGCTGCCGTCCTCCGCATCCTTCCACCTTCGCCTCAGGTGGCGAGTAGAGCATTAATAAGCTTATCCAGCCCCCGAAGGGCACTGCCAAGCCATGAGAGGGGCCTCAGGAGGCACAGGCCATATTTATGCACTCCCTTAGGCTAGCTAGCTGAACCTCTACGCCAGAGAGGCCAGGTAGGTAGTAAGCTGCCTTAGGCGAGTTTGTAGCCACTACGTCAACGCCCAGGCGCTCAACCCAGGAAACGACCACGCAGGTATCCACGAGGACGAGGGCACCAGATGCCTCTATGGCTGAGGTAAGCCCTGGGTGGGATGCCCTTAGGTATCTAGATGTGCATATCCATAGCTGCTTGCCTGGCCTCACCCTACGGCCCCGTAAGAGCGTGGCTATGAGCTCTAGCTCTTCAGTAGAGCAGTGGGGGCAACCGATGAATATCAGCTCTGGCTCCCCTTGCGATGATAGCTTATCTACTACATCCCTAACGTCCTCACGGCCAATACTTACCTTCTCTAGGCCACCTAGGCCCTCATGGCCAATCTCGCTGGCTAAGGTGAACATGGCCGTCATGCCACCAGAGGCCATAGCTGCCCCAAGCCCCTTTAGCTCCCAATCAGAGAGGCCCCTGGGGACCAGGAGGCAGGGTATCCTGTCCTTAGCTACCTGGCCTATTAGGAAGCCAGAAGCCCATAGCTCAAGCTCATCCCTAGGCTTGAAATCAAGCTTGAATACCATGCTTGGCCCCCTGTTCTCAGGCCTGTGGAGGCCATGATCTGGCGTCTTACCTGCTATTGCAGCTAGAAGGGCACTTGGGGCTCCCTCACGGTTCGTGTAGGCCCCTATTACTGAGTTAGCGTAGATAACGGCAGATGACTCTGCCCAGGCGAGGTGCTGCCCAGGCTTAGGCCTAAGCTGGTAGTAGGGCACGCAGGTAAGCGTCCTCCTGAGGCCGAGCTTGCTGTAAAGGCCTACTAGCTCCTCCTGGGCCTCAATCACCTCGGCAGGTAGGTCAAGCAGGCCCTTAAGGCGCTCATCAAAGCCACAGGGGTTAGTAGTAGCTAGGACAGAGGCCCTAGCGCCCACCTGGGCTAGGTCCCTTAGGAATTCTATGGCTACGTCCCCAGCCGTCTTATATGAGATGCCTGAAACATGGGCAGAGCTTATGGGGACGAGCTTCTCAGCACCAAATAGGTCGCCTAGCTTAACGAGCACCTTCATTGCGAGCTCCAAGGCTGGGCCAAGCTCACCATCTAGGGCTCTCTCCTCCTCCCTCGTTAAATACATGCCTATTGCCCCCTGCTGGCCCTCCTAAGCACTTTTACAACGCCAGTAGAGCCATCCACCTCTACTAGGTCGCCAGTGCTGATCAGCCCTATGTCTACCCCAACGACCATCGGCACCTGAGCTAGGATGGCCCCTACGACCACGATCTGGTCGGCAACCTCATTTACTATGGCAAGTGGGGCTAGGCCACGCTTCTTAAGGGCTAGGAGGACGTAGCTCCCAACCGTAGAGCCCTTGCCATGTGGGAAGCAGAGGATCTTGCCAGAGATGCACTTCCCTTCTAAATCATGGCCCCTCTCAACTACTAGGCCAGTTCTAGCATCTACACCACCTAGGAAGCTAATTGGCATACGTGAAACGAGGGCCTCCCCCCTGCAGCTCCCTGGCACGACCCCCTTGCCCCTCAGGGCTAAGCTCAAAGCGCAACCCTCCTGCTGGGTGGCCCCCTGCCGAAGACACGCTCGCAGGCCCTACGGACCCTATCCCTATGCTCTGGGAATGCGTAGACACGGACGATATCTACGTAGCGGGCCATGCCGAGTATGAGCGATGGGACCTCGCTACCCCTTAGGAGCTCCTTCTGGCCATCCCTGATTTCAAATAAGCGGATCTCAGCTAGCTCGCCACCTGGCCTAAGGGGGACGGAGGGGACCGAGGGAGCATCGATGAAGACCTTCTCTGGTTCAACACCAGCTTCCTCAGCTACCTCTGCCTCTAGCTTCTCCCTCACGTTTGGCCTACTTAGCACGCTGGCCAGTAGGTCCTCCCTGCCCATGATGGGCCTCTCGTAAGCACATTTAAGGAGCCTACGGGCCTCAAGGCGCTCAATTAGCTCCTTGGCTAGTGCCTCAAGCTCATTTGATGGCTCAAGGGTTACCAAGGTGGTCCTTATGTAGCAATCATCTAGCTTGAGGAAGAAATCCACATCCTTAAGCTCCGTTAGGCCAAGTAGCTCATCTACCCAGCTTATGGCACGTGCTAGCATGACGTTCGCAGCCCTAACCGTGCGGTGGAAGTAAACGGCATTGAACATCTGGAGCCTGGAGAGCACGTAGTCCTCCAAGCTCGTGAGGCCACCTGGGTAGGCAATGGCGAGCTCACCAGCCACAAGGTCAGCTGTCCCAATTAGGCGACCAATATCTATACGGCCATAGGCCACGCCAGCGAAGTAGGAATCACGAACAAGGTAGTCCATGGTATCTGGCGATAGGAAGCTCCAGAAGACCTGGGCAACGACCTCTGCCTCACCCTTAACCTGCCCACCAAAGGCAATTGCGGAAACCTCACCTACTGAGAAGCCAAGCCCCTCTATTAGGTCGCCAAGCTCGCTCTCCCTTAGGAGCCAACGGCCAACATCTTCATGTGTAAGGCCCTTGTTAGCTAGGGCCTCCTCAAATACGTGGGAGAATGGGCCATGCCCTACATCATGTATTAGGCCAATTAAGCGTGCTAGCTGGATCCCATCCCGTGATACGTGGCCTAGCTCAGCTAGCCTTGAGGCCATGAGGCCAGCTACATGCATAACGCCGAGGGAGTGGAGGAAGCGATCGTGGGTAGCACCTGGATAGGTGAGGTGAGCCTTAGCAAGCTGCATGATACGCCTTAGGCGTTGGAGGGGCCTAGAATCAATTACGGGCAGCTCAAGCTCGGTGAACCTTATGAAACCGTGAACTGGGTCCTTTACCTCACCAACCCACTTAAGCGACAAGGCCCACCTAATGCCTACTGTCCTTTTGACCTTAAAAGGCCATGTTCCTCTAGCTTGCTCAAGGCTACCTTTAGCAC
>DQYM01000177.1 GCA_011040545.1 Candidatus Bathyarchaeota archaeon
ATACGCTATACCCTGAATGGCGAGGATCCACAGGAGCTCCTTAGGCGCCTCGTGAGGGCAGTTGAGGAGAACCCACGCATAAGGGTGTTCAAGGGGGCGGAGGTAGTAGATGTATCTGGCTACGTGGGCAACTTTGAAACGACCATAAGGCACGATGGTATTGAGGAGGTCGTTAAGCACGGAGCCATCATAGTAGCTACTGGTGCCGACCTCCTAGAGCCATATGGTCAATACCTCTACGGCGAGGACCCACGTGTCCTAACGCAGAGGGAGCTTGAGGAACGGCTAGCTAGTGGTGATTTCAAGGCAAAGCGTGTTGTAATGATACAGTGCGTTGGCTCAAGGGAGCCCGAGAGGCCCTACTGCTCAAGGATATGCTGCTATGAGGCCGTTAAGAACGCCCTAAAGCTAAAGGAGCTCTGCCCCGATGCAGAAGTTCTGATTCTCTTCAGGGACGTAAGGACGTACGGCTTTAGGGAGCTATTCTACCGTGAGGCACGTGAGAAGGGCATTATATTCGCTAGGTATACGCTTGAGAAGTCACCTGAGGTCGTAAGGGAAGGTGATAAGCTGCTAGTTAAGTTTTACGATCCAGGAACCATGTCCGATGTCATAACGGAGGCTGACTATGTGATCCTAAGCACTGCTATAATACCTAGGCCAGATGCAGCCGACCTAGCCAAGATGCTAAAGGTCCCGCTTAGCCAAGATGGCTTCTTCCTTGAGGCCCACGTTAAGCTAAGGCCCCTTGACTTCGCCTCAGATGGCATATTCCTATGTGGCCTAGCCCACTACCCGAAGTTCATAGATGAGTGTATAGCCCAGGCCTGTGGGGCAGCAGCTAGGGCTGCTACGCTGCTATCAAAGCCATACTTAGAGGTTGAGGCAGCCGTAGCAAGCGTTGATACAGAACGCTGTAGGGGCTGTGGTCGCTGTGAGGAGGTCTGCGAGTTCGGTGCCGTGAGCATAGTTGAGGAAGCAGGTCGCCTCGTGGCCCAGGTAAATGAGGCCCTCTGCAAAGGCTGTGGTGCCTGCTCAGTTAGGTGCCCAACTGGTGCCATAAGGGTAAAGCACTTCAGGCCAGAACAAATATTAGCACAGGTCTCAGCTGTAGCGGCGGCCTAGGCGAGGTGGGCGAGATGGGCAGGTCGGGTAGCGAGGGGGAGTTTGAGCCAAGGATCGTGGCCTTCTGCTGCAACTGGTGTGCTTACGCTGGCGCTGACCTAGCTGGCGTTAGCAGGATCCAGTACCCACCTACCGTCCGCATCATCCGTGTCATGTGCACTGGCATGGTAGATGAGAGCTACATAATGAAGGCATTTGAGGAGGGGGCAGATGGCGTCTTAGTAGCTGGCTGCCACCCTGGGGATTGCCACTACATATCTGGGAACCTGAAGGCTGAGAAGGAAGTTGAGAGGACGAAGAAGCTCCTAGACCTAATAGGCATAGGTAGCGATAGGCTTAGGCTTGAGTGGATTTCTGCCTCAGAAGGTGAGAAGTTCGCCCGTGTCATAAGGGAGTTCACGGAGCAACTAAAGGAACTAGGCCCAAGCCCCCTCAAGAGGCGACAAACTACTACAGATGGTGGCTCCTCCGTGGCAGCAGCGGTAGCCAGAGGGGGCCCAGGCTCCTTTGCTGAAGAGGTCCTATCTGGTGAGTTCATGTGGAGGTGCTTGGGCTGCTACCTATGCCACTCAACCTGCCCAGGTGGCCTTAGGATAGCTGAGCTGATCAGGGTAGCTAGGAGCGAGGCACCGAGGGAGCAAGTAGACCTGATGTGCGCTCATGGTGCTGTCCCACTCATGTGGGCTAGGATGATGGCTAACCCAGCCCTAAGGCCAAATAAGCTCGCTAGCCTACCAGAGGGCCTTGATTTTGGCCAGAAGGGGGATGTGTACTTCTTCATCGGCTGTGCCCCACTATACGATGTGGAGATGGAGGACCTAGCCCTTGGCTCCACGAAGGCAATTGCCTCTACCATAAGGATCCTAAATGCCATTGGCGTTAAGCCAGCTATATCGCCAGATGAACGCTGCTGTGGCCACGACCTCCTCTGGACGGGTGATTTTGAGGACTTTGAGAAGCTAGCCCGCATGAACGTGGAGGCCATACGCAAGTCGGGTGCTAAGCTGGTCATAACCAGCTGCCCAGAGTGCTACAGGACGCTTAAGGTAGATTATGCCGACTTGCTCGGTGGCCTAGATTTTGAGGTCCTTCACATCTCAGAGTTCTTGCTGAAGGCCCTTGAGGAAGGCAAGCTGAAGTTTGAACGTGAGCTTAAGCGAAAGGTAACATTCCAGGACTCCTGTCGCTTGGGGAGGCATATGGGCATCTACGAGGAGCCAAGGAAGCTCCTTACGGCCATACCTGGCCTAGAGCTCGTTGAGATGGAACGTAATAGGGCTGAGGCTGCCTGCTGTGGCATGAGCTCTTGGCTACTCTGTGGTGAGGTATCCAAGCGCCTCCAGCTTGAGCGATTGAAGGAGGCTAGGGCTACTGGGGCAGATCAGCTGGTCGTGGGATGCCATAAGTGCAAGATACACTTCAGGTGCGTCCAAGAGGAGAAGCTCCCACCTGGCTACGAGGACATCAAGATACCAGTAGTAGAGCTAGTGGAGATCCTAGCTGAGGCCCTTGGGCTTGATGAAAGCTAAATAAGCTAGTTCTTTTCGGGCAGCAGCCCTTAATACCTCCTGGTAGAGGGACATCTATCTGTGGGTGATGAGAATTGCCTCCTAAGCCCCTTACCATAAGGCCCTTCGTAGAGGGACAGGATGAGGGAACATGGGTTTCCATTGTAAATGAGTGCTTAAGCTACTTCTATGGAGCCGATTACATCCCACTAGGCCAGGAGGACATGGAGTGGCTTAGGAGCTCCCCCTGGTACGACCCAAGCGAGATGTTCATAGCGGAGCTAGCTGGGGAGCCAATTGCCACCATCTTAGTCCACGTGGATAGGCTAGGCAGCAGGCGTGAGGGAACGATAACAATTAGGATGCGCCCTAGCTCCCTTGGGAAGGGCTACGAGAGGCAGGTCCTCCTATTTGGCCTTGAGAACCTACGCTCAAGGGGCATACCCTATGCTAGGATGTGGGTTAGGGATAACATGGTGGAGCTGATAAGGGCTCTTGAGGAAGAGGGCTTCAGGAGGATAAGGTCCTTCAGCATCATGAAGATGGAGCTCAGCAGGCTGAGGCATGGCATAGGGGAGTGCAAGAGGGTATCCTTCAGGCCAATGGAGTGGCGGCGCCAGGACATAGGGCTATTCACATTCCTAGCTAACCAAGCATTTAAGGAGCACTTCGGCTTCACGCCCATGACGGAAGCTGAGGCAGAGGCCCTACTGAGGAGGCCAGGCTGTGAGTTCCACGTCATATTTGCCTACTGGGGCAGGACGCCAGTTGGCTATGTAGACCTCATGGTAAGCCACAAGCTGCTTAAGCTGGGCAGGAAGGTAGGTGAGATTGAATCCATAGGCGTTCTAAGGCCGTATAGGCGGTTGGGCATAGGGACAGCCCTCATGCTGAGGGGGCTTGAGTGGCTGAGGGAGAGGGGCATGGATGAGGCCATTCTAGGCGTAGATGATGATAACCCAACGAAGGCCATGAGGCTGTATGAGAAGGTTGGCTTCAAGGTAGCCTACAAGAACCTCGTATATGAGAGGCCGACTAGCTAGGCCAATTCACCCAGCTAGGCCCTAGTACACGCCTCTGCCTACAAAGCCCTTATCTTGAGCCCCCCACCTTGGGGGCAGGTATGGGCCTGGGGGAGCTGGAGAGGGAAGTGCTAGCTAAGGTATACGTAGCTGGGCTTGTCGGCCAGCCTGCCTCCCTAGCCTATCTATCTAAGCAGCTAGGCTTGCCAGGCGACCTGCTAAGGCAGGTCCTAGATGGGCTGGCCAGAAGGGGCCTGATTAAGCCTTCAGGTGGCCCTGGGGGCTGCTCTTACGTCCTAACTGAGGAGGGGCGCTCATCTATAAAGGTCGTTATGACAGGTGGTGCTTTTGACATACTACACGTAGGCCACCTAGCTACGCTTGAGGCTGCTAAGCGACTTGGGGATGTGTTGGTCGTAGTGGTCGCTAGGGATGAGACAGTTAAGCGCATGAAGGGCAGGGAGCCCTTGAATAGCGAGCAGGATAGGCTTAAGCTAGTATCGGCCCTAAGGCCCGTGGACCTAGCCCTGCTTGGGGATCTAGGGGACTCCATGAAGACGGTAGAGCACGTAAAGCCAGATGTAATAGCCCTTGGCTACGACCAGAAGCACAATGAGCGCCAGATTGAGGCTGAGCTCAGGGCTAGGGGGCTTAAAGCAAGGGTAATAAGGCTAGATGTCCATGTCCCAGGCGTGAAGTCCTCAAAGATACTCGCAAGGCTCCTAAGGGAGCTGTAGGCCAGCTATGGGAAGACCCTTACCTTCACTAGATCTCCATCCTTCAGCTTTAGCCTCTCCCTAAGGCAAACGGGGGATATTAGCTCTATAACGGATGGCCCGTAATGCGTCCTGTAGGCCACTACCACGGCCCCCTCAACTTCATCATTTATTATGGCCCTAAAGCACTTACCAGCTCCAAACGTCCTGCCCTCAGCTGTAAAGCCCTTTATTTCAATACCAGGGTAGAAATCCAGCTCCCTCCTAGCCTTAAGGCTCTCCTCATCTATTAGGCGGAGGTTCAATGTGCCTGGGTAAGGCTCAAATCCAAGCTTCTCTATGAACTGCTTCTTGTACCCCTCCCTAGTTACGTAGTAAGCCCCCTCGCCTAGGCCAGTGAACACAACCCCCTTTAGGATCAGGAAGGGAGCCGTTACTGGCTCTAGCACCTTCCTCAAGGCCCCGTACACCTCCCTTAGCGCATCTATGCCTGAGTTCGTCAGCCTTACCCTGCACCCCTTCTTCTCCACAGCCCTAGATATTAAGCCAGCTTTCTCAAGCTCTATGAGGTGCCTTGAGGCCGTCTGCTGGGAGTAGCCAAGCCTCTCCGCTAGGCTAGATGTAGTAATGCTTACCTCGCCTGAGGCAGCCCCAAGCTCAGCTAGGGCCAGTAGCGTAAAGAACATCTTCCCTAAGGACTTAACAGCCCTTGAGGCAGCCATACACCTCAGCCACCTACCCAGGCGAAATCCCGCCTTTATAAGGCTTGGGAGAACGCCCTAGGCCATAGAAAATACCAGATAAAATATGATGGTAGCTTAGTTCCGCAGCGAGCTTAGCCCTTAACTAGCTCTTCGTGCCACTTGACAGCAGCTTCAAAGTCCATTAGCTCCTTGAGCTCCTCATCAAGCTTAGTGGGCGTTATAACTATGAGCCAGCCCTCGCCATATGGATCATCGTTTATCAGGCCTGGGTTATCCTGGACAGCTGAGTTTACCTCCTCAACTACGCCAGTTAGAGGAGCTATGAGGTCTGATACAGTCTTGGCCGACTCAACGGTGCCAAATGGCTCCCCCTTAGTTATATCATCGCCTGGCTCGGGTAGCTCCGTGTACAGTATGTCCTTTAGCTGCTTCTGGGCGTAATCCGTCAGCCCTATCCTGGCCTTGCCATCCTCTATCTCAACCCATAGGTAGTCCTTGGAGTAGTACAGGCCTTCCTTAACCTCGTAGTCGTCTACCTTCACCACGCCCGCTCCCCTCCCAGGGGCCTAGCCAGGTAAATTTAAAAGCATGAGCCTACAGCCTCGGCAATGTGAAGCCCCAAAGCCTCTACCAGGTGCGCCCAGGCCTATATGCTGTTGACGTAAGGCCACTGGGCATAGAGCAGTTCTTAAGCACCTACGTGCTCCTAGGCCGTGAGGTAGCCGTCATAGATCCAGGCCCAGCGTGCTCCATACCCAACCTCATAGGCGCCCTAGAGGCCCTTGGCGTAAGACCATCCTCGCTACGCTATGTCTTGGCCACGCACATACACATTGATCATGCTGGTGGGGCGGGCCTCTTACTTGAGTGGGCAGAGGGCGCAAAGCTACTAGTCCACGAGCGTGGCGTGAAGCACATGGTTGAGCCAGGGAGGCTGTGGGAGAGCACAAAGGCTGTGCTAGGTGAGATAGCATTAGCTTATGGTGAGATAAAGCCAGTAGAAGAGGAACGCATCGCAGGTTTAAGGGAAGGGGATGAGGTTAACCTTGTAGGTAGCCTTAGGCTTCATGTCCTTGAAACACCTGGCCATGCAAGCCACCATCTTAGCTTCTTTGAGTCAGGAGGGCGCATCCTATTTACTGGCGACTCAGCAGGCGTTTACATAAGGTCCCTTGGCGCTGTGGTCCCGACCACCCCACCACCCTTCAGGCTTGACCTGGCGTTAGCCTCCCTTGATAAGCAGGTGGAGCTGAAGCCTGAGGTCATCTGCTACGCCCACTTCGGCCATGCTGAAGAAGCCATCAAGATGCTTGAGGGACACAAGGAGCAGTTGAGGTTGTGGGCTGAGGTCGTGAAGGAGCACCTCAATGAGCCCTTAAATGCCATTCTTGAGCTGCTGATGTCCAGGGATCCAAATCTAGCACGCCTTGGCCGTCTGGTGAAGGAGGACACGGTGATGCATGCCGTCCTGACCAGGAGCTTGATGGGCATGAAGGGCTTCCTGGAGAGGAAGAGCCCTTGATGGAGGAACTCAGGGCATTTGCTTACGCCTTCTGCATGGTGTTCCTTACCGAGCTAGGTGATAAAACGCAATTGGCCATCTTGGCCTTGAGCCTCAGGGGCAATAGAACTTACGTGCTCCTCGGCTCCTTCCTGGCCTTCTCGCTCGTTAATGGCTTGAGCGCTGCCTTTGGCTACCTGCTCTTCACGCTAGCTCCCTATTGGCTCCTCAGCCTGGCCTTGGGCGCTATCCTCGTG
>DQYM01000021.1 GCA_011040545.1 Candidatus Bathyarchaeota archaeon
GAGGAGCACAAGCCAGATATAGTATTCTGCACAGTTGGCATAGCCCCAGGCGCATCGCCTGAGACTGGCGTTCAGATAGCTAAGCTAATTAGGCCAAAGGTAGCTATACCATACCACACGGCTAGGAGCTCCGACCTAAGGCGCTTTGCTGAGCTACTGGCTAGGGAGGCACCTGATGTTAAGTGCGTTGTGCTCCAGAGGGGGCAGGAGTTCAGCTACCCATGAGGTGTAGGCCTTGGCAGGCCAGAGGCATGAGCTAATCCAGGAGGTCTGCAAGGTATTAGCCCGAATAGGGGCCATAAAGTTCGGTATATTCAAGCTAACAAGTGGTAAGACTAGCCCGTACTACGTGGATCTAAGGCTGGTGCCAAGCTTCCCAGATGCCTTTAGGCTCATAACGGATGCCTATGCAACCATGATTGAGGATGAGCTTGGCCTAGGGGCCTTTGATAGGATAGCTGGCGTCCCTACATCTGGCATACCGTTTGCAGCTGTCGTGGCCTTTAGGCTTAAGAAGCCATTTCTATACGTGCGTAAGGAAATCAAGCTTCACGGTAGGGAGAGGCGTGTAGAGGGAATTCTTGCGCCAGGGGATAAGGTGATCTTGCTTGACGACTTAATAACAACTGGCAAGACGCTAGCTAATGCTGCTGAGGCCATAAGGAAGGAAGGAGGCGAGGTAGAACATGCCTTCGTGCTTATAGATAGGCAGGAAGGTGGCCGTGAGGCCCTAGCTGATGTTGGCGTTGAGCTCCACGCCCTAATGCCCATCCAGGAGGCAGCTAAGGTGCTACATGAGATGGGGACCATAGATGAAGAGCAGTATCGGCTGATATTGAAGCAGGTAAGGGAATAAAAGATAACCTGCTTTTTCTCCCTTTAGGCTAGGAAGCCCCTTACGAAGTCCACGAAGCCCTTGTTCCCAGCTAGAGCCCCCATGAGGAAGGCCATGAAGGCTATCTCTATCCATGCCTTTGCCAGTATGGGCGTTAGGAGCGGGACTAGGAAGGCTGCTACATCTGGTGATAGGAAGGTCGGCACGAGGACCAGGAAGAAGAAAACCATGAATATGCATTCTGGCACGTAGGATACCAGGACGACTAGGAAAGTCCTCCTTGAGGATGGGCTAGCATTATTGCTGAGGGCCCTTGAGAGGAAGCCAGCTGTTACGCCAGTTAGCGCCTTCCCCACTGGCAGCCCAATGAGGCCTAGGAGGCCTAGGCTACCACCTATGAAGCCGAAGTAGAGGCCCGTCCCAAGGCCCACTAGCACGCCGACTACGCCACCGAGGAGGGGGCCCCCGAATATGGCAGATATGAAGGTAGCTACGTGGGAGAGGTCAAGCGCTACCTGGCCTATGGTGAAGACGCTCTGGGATAGCACGAAGAGGGCATTACCAAGTGCCCCCATGAGGGCTACGAAGGCCACGACCTTGGCTCTTGCCATTAACGCCTCACCCGACCACCAGGAGAGGGCACCATTTTAAAAGTAGCTACTCGTTTTTGGGAAGGCAATAAATATCTGACCACGTGTGGTCGGTGGTCGCCGTGAGGGCAGGAGCCCGTGCTATCCTCAGGATCCTAAGGGCCAGGAGGAGCGTAAGGGCACTTAAGCCAGATCCAGTGCCCCGTGAGCTCATCGTGGAGGTCCTTGATGCTGCTAGGTGGGCACCCTCCGCCCATAATGCACAGCCCTGGAGGTTCGTTGTGATAACAAGCGATGCCGTTAAGCAGGAGCTAGCTACGAAGATGGCTGAGGCCTGGAGGCAGGATCTAGCCTCAGATGGCGTTCCTGAGCAGCAGATCAAGGAGCTAACCGAGGCCTCAGTAAGGAGGTTTACCTCAGCCCCAGTGCTCGTGCTTGCCTGCCTGACTATGGAGGGCATGCACAGCTACCCAGATGAGAGGCGCCGTGAGGCAGAGCACATAATGGCCGTGCAGAGTGTAGCAGCAGCCATTCAGAACATGCTCCTAGCAGCCCATGCCCTTGGCCTCGGTGCCTGTTGGTTCTGTGCCCCCCTCTTCTGCCCAGATGTAGTTAGGAGCGTGCTTAAGCTCCCAGGCGACCTAGAGCCACAAGCCCTCATAGCACTTGGCTTCCCCGCTGAAGAGCCAAGGCCACCTCCACGAAAGCCATTAAGTGAGGTAGTGCGGTGGGAGCGCTGGGAGGAAGGAAGTTGATAGTAGCCCTTGCAGGTGGGGTTGGGGCTGCCCGCTTCCTCCAGGGCCTGGTTAGGGTAGTTGAGCCAGGCGATATAACTGCCATAGTGAATACTGGCGATGATATAGAGCTACATGGCCTCTACATATCGCCAGATGTAGATATCGTGCTCTACACGCTCGCAGGCATAGTGGATGAGCAGAAGGGCTGGGGTATCAAAGGCGATACCTTCTACTGCCTTGAAATGCTAGGCCGTTATGGCCTTGAAACCTGGTTTAAGCTTGGGGACAAGGATTTAGCTACGCACATATATAGGACCATGTTGCTGAGAGCTGGATACACGCTCTCCCAGGCTACCGAGGCCATAAGGAAAGCACTTGGCGTTGAGGTGCGTGTTATCCCCATGTCGGATCAGCCAGTTAGGACGATAATAATAACCGATAAGGGGCCTATGCACTTCCAGGAATACCTCGTTAAGCGGGGGGCTAGGGACGCCGTCCTGGGGGTTAGATTTGAGGGCGTAGAAGCTGCAGAGCCTGCCCCAGGCGTCCTAGAGGCCATAGAGGGGGCGGAGGGCATTATCATATGCCCAAGCAACCCCATAGTAAGCATAGGCACCATCCTGGCCCTGAGGGGCGTGAGGGAGGCGCTAAGGGAGGTTGAGGCCCCGATCGTGGCCATAAGCCCGATAGTAGGTGGTGCGCCAGTGAAGGGGCCAGCTGATAAGCTCATGAGGGGCCTTGGCATTGAGGTATCTGCCTATGGCGTGGCGAGCCTCTACAAGGACTTCCTAGACTACATCATAATAGATGAGGTTGATAGGGGCCTGAGGGAGCGCATAGAGCAAGAACTTAGCATAAGGGTGGTCGTGGCCAACACGCTCATGAAGACGCTTGAGGATAAGGTTAGGCTAGCTAAGCTTGCTGTGGGCCTCATAAGGGGGTAAGATGAAGCTACATGCGGTAGTGCCCGTGAAGCTCCTCGCATCTTCAAAATCAAGGCTCTCACGTATCTTAGGGCCAGAAGATAGGGAAAGGCTAATGATTGCCATGCTATCCGATGTGCTAAAGGCCCTGAGGGGGTCAAGCTGCATAGAGATTATCTTGGTCGTGAGCAGGGATGAAAAGGTAGGGCGTGTAGCAAGTGAGCTTGGTGCCCTATTCCTACGGGAGCCGAAGCCTGAGGGCCTAAATATAGCCATCAAGATGGCCATAGTAAAGTGCCTTGAGCTTGGGGCAGATGGGGTGCTCATCATCCATGCTGATGTCCCACTCGTCCGTGAAGACGACCTAAGGGCCATGTCAAGGGGCCTAGATGGCCACGAGGTCGTTATAGCTCCCTCGCTTGACCTAGAGGGGACGAATGCCCTTGCCCTTATGCCACCAGATGTAATGCCCATTTCCTATGGGCCTGGCAGCTTCTATCGGCACCTTGAGATGGCCCTTGAGAGGCAGCTAAGCACCCTAGTGCTCTTCTCCCGTAGCCTTGCGCTTGATGTTGATAGGCCAGAGGATCTAGCCCTCCTGGCGATGTCTAAGGCAAGGGGGCGTGCATCTGTCCTGCTAGCTAGGGAGCTCCTAAGGACCATAGGTAGCTCACGACCATGATATTTATCACTGGCCCCCTAGAGCCTAAGGTGGGGCTAGGCTTGGCCGTGAGGTACTTTAAGAAGGGCATAAGGGCTCTTGGCGTAGCAGAGTGCTTTAGGAAGGGGGCCAGCAAGCGCTCTATCCTAGCTGGCGTTGTCATGAGGGCTGATATGCTGGTTGATGGCTTCTCCTTTGCTACAGCAACGGTAGGTGGCCTAGATGCAACAGATGCCATCCTAAGGCTCTACAAGCGCCTTGGGAGGGAGGACGTAAACGTCCTCATGCTAAATGGGTGCGTCATAAGCTGGTACAACGTAGTAGACCTCCATGCCGTTGCCGAGGGGACTGGGAAGCCCCTGATATGCGTTACCTACGAGCCATCGCCTGGCCTTGAGAAGTACTTCGCTGAGTACTTTCCAAGCGATTGGCGTGAGAGGCTAGCTATCTACGAGCGGAATGGGCCTAGGAAGCGTGTCCTACTTAGGACTGGCCATGAGGTCTTCATAAGGGCCATAGGGCTGAGCGAGGATGAGGCCCTCAGGGTTCTCAACAGGTTCGTGATGCACGGGGCCATACCCGAGCCCCTTCGGCTAGCGAGGCTCTTGGCTCGGGCAGCACTGGCCTCTGTCGGTGAGCTCTCCCAGGCGAGGCTGGGCCCCTAGGCCTCCCTCTCCTCATCTCTGCTGATCACGATTATGGTGCCACAGGAACGGCACCTGTAGTAGCGCTTAGTCATGTCAAATGAGCACCCTATGTACTCAGCTGCAGTAAGCCGAGCACCGCACACATGGCACTTAAGGCCAGCCCTTGCCACGAGCTCTCCTCCTATGCTCAATTAAAGATACAGCAATGCACTTATAAGCTATTTTTACATGGATCAGTAAAGCCATCAAAAAGCATGGTATAGGCATATGTATAAACGTGTAACTTACGACCTAAGCTGCTCAAGTACCTTGCTAGCCAATAAGTAGCCTATGTCCAATCCCGTGCACTCCTGAAGCCCCTTCCAGTTAGGAGCTGCATTTACTTCTAGGGCTATGAACTGGCCATCTACTTCTATAACATCTAGACCAGCATAGAGTAGGCCTAGCTCTTGAACGGCCTTCTTACACATCTCCTCTAGCTCTGCTGGCACTTCTGCCCTTATCATACGTGCCCCCTGTGCTACGTTCTTCTTCCAGGAGCCAGGTGGGCTGATCTTCTCAGCCGATGCCACGACCTCGCCAGCTAGCATGAAGATCCTTAGCTCACGGCCACCCTCGCCTAGGAACTCCTGGAGGTAGAGTGGGTAACCATGCGTCTCCAGCATCCTAAGTATGTTGAAGGCTAGGTCCCTATCCTCAAATAGCATGGAGCCAAAGCCTAGGGAGCCAGTTATGGGCTTGAAGACGAACTTGCCCATGGAGCTTGATAGCCTGTAGGCCACGGGGGATAGCTCAGTTAGGTAAGTCCTAGGCACCATGAAGCCTGCCCTCCTAAGGGCCAGCAGAGCAGAGAACTTATCCCGTGCTCTCTCAAGGGCCTGAATTGGGTTTATCAGGAGGGAGCCGAGCTCCTCAGCAGCCCTTAGCACGGCCTTCCTAGCGACAAGCTGCTCGTGCGTGCCGTGGCCAAGCGATCTTATGAAGCAGGCCTCAGGCACCATTAGCTCCCCTGGGCCATGCCAGAGCTTGATGCCATCTGGCCCCACGTAGGCAGATAGGTCCTGCGCCCTAACTAGCCGTGAGGAGCCAAATAGCTGCCTGCAGGCCCTAGCTAATGCTAGGTCGTTCCAATCTGGCCCCCTGCCCACTACTATTAGGGCTAGCAAGCCGAGCTGCCCTCCAGCCCATTCCATAGGGGCGTGGGGGCTGAACATTTAAGGGCACCCTCATTTAAGGCCTAAGTGAGGTAGCTAGGTGGCCTTGAGAGCTGATGCTATCCTTGAGGACATAGATAGAGGCCTAAGGGCCTCAAGAGGCAGCCCCCGCTTCATATACGTTCACGAGGAGGTAGTTAGGGAGCCAGAGCCTGGCCCAAGGGTTGAGCAGGTGGGCCTTCACGAGGCCCTAGTGGAGAGGCTTAAGGACTCTGGCATAGAGAGGCTTTATAAGTTCCAGTATGAAGCCTACAAGGCCATTACAAGTGGTGAGGATGTCTTCTTGGCTTCTGGGGCTGCAACTGGCAAGACAGAGGCATTCATACTGCCAGTACTGGATATGGCCGTGAAGGAGGGAGCTAAATCCATCATCATATATCCAACTAAGGCCTTAGCTAGGGATCAGCTAGTTAGGTTTAGGCGCTACTCCATTCCCTTCCTGCTTAGGATGGCCGTTCTAGATGGTGATACGCCTAGGCACGAGAGGGAGCGCATATACTCCAACCCACCCGACCTACTCATAACTAACCCAGATATGATACACTTCAGCCTCCCACGCTCCAGGCGGTTTAGGGCCTTGGCCTCTGGCGCTAAGGTCGTAGTCCTAGATGAGGCCCATGTGTATGAGGGGTCATTTGGCTCCCACGTGAGGCTAGTGCTTGAGCGCCTAAGGGCGTGTTCTGGCCATGATGTGCAGTTCGTGGCAAGCTCAGCTACCATAGGCAACCCAGCTGAGCTAGGGGAGCTCCTCTTCGGGAGGCAGGTTAAGGTCATAGAGGGCGTTAGGAGGCGGAGGGGGAAGGCATACCATGTCCTAGTGAGCGCTGGAGTCCTAGGCAGGTGGAGCGTTACGGCTAGGCTCCTCTACCTAGCCACTAGGGCTGGCCTTAGGTGCCTTGCCTTCGTTGATAGCCAGCAGATGTGCGAGGTAGTAGCCCGCATAGCTAGGAAGCAGGGAGCCCACGTCATGGTCCATAGGGCTGGCCTCCTGAGGGAGGAGAGGCATGAGGTAGAAGATAAGCTGAAGTCGGGGGAGCTTGAGGGCGTTGTTGCTACTCCTACCCTTGAGCTAGGCATAGACATAGGGCTGCTTGATGCAGTTATCATGGCATCCCCTCCCCCAAGCTTCGCTAGGTACCTACAGAGGGCAGGTAGGGCTGGTAGGAGGGGGAGGCCAGGCTACATATTCAC
>DQYM01000141.1 GCA_011040545.1 Candidatus Bathyarchaeota archaeon
CGTTTGTAAGCTTCAATGTAGCCACAGCCCTGGCAGACTAATATCAGGATGCGATCTCCTTCCTCAAATAAGCCAGAAGCAATATCCCTGATGCCGAGGAAGCTACGGACTACCTCTGGTATCCTTATGGTTACCTCAGCCCCCTTCATATCCCCACCGCACTTAGGGCACTTAGCCTCCAAGTCCTCCACCAGGCCATCGGGCAGGCTAGGTGCTATATTTATTTTCCACAGGCACCTTAGCATAGCCACGTGCTGACCCTACTCTGCTTCTCCCCCTTCCTCTTCTTCCTCCTCTAATCGCTCCTCTTCCTCAGGCATTGGGTTAAGCACGTATATGCCTAGCTCCCTTGCCCTCTCCATTATGTCCTTCCTCTTCCTACGCCCAACCGTATGGGCTATCCTAGCTGCCTCCTTCGCTGGATCTAGGCGCTCAAGCTCCTCTACGTTATGCACTAAAACCTCCCTGTAGCCAGATGGGTGAAGCCCCCTAGCCTCAGAGGGGCCCCTGTAGCCTACCTTCACTATGGCTGGCCATCCCTTCTTCTGGAGCCTCATCTTGCTATCCATGCCCCTTGGCTTACGCCAGCTCTCCCTAACACGCACGTATCGCCAGCTCTCCTGCCTTACGAAATCTGGCTTCTTGGCCTTCACACGGGCCCTCTTTTCCACTAGCTCCCTAAATGGCCCCCTGGGCCTCACAGCCTCCCGCTCAGCGCTCATGGCGTTAGGGAGGGCGTAGTGCATTATATAAGCTCTGCTAAGCAGGATGGCACTACTAGAAGGCACTGCTTATGGCCTACTTAGCTTGCCCCTAGCCCTAGATGTAGCGGCGGCAGTTGTAGCAGTAGTACCGCCCATATTGAGGTATGTAGGTGGCTTCCCGCCCACAGTACGGGCACTTAACTGGCTGTGGTGGGGCTTCAGGCGGTGGAGGTGGGGGAGTTGGTGTTATCCTCTCGGTAGTTGGCTCAAGCTTGTAGTAAGTCTGTATCTGGTTGAGCAGGACGCTCCAGTAGTAATTGCTATCCTGGTTATCATAGAAGACCTGGCCCTCAACATAGGTTGGGTAGATGCTGTACGGCATGACCGCTATGTGGAATAGTATGCCTTCCTCACGCTTAACTAGGTGCATGTCTATACCTGCCCCAGCTACTGCTGGCCCAGCGAAGAGTATGGCCCTGGCAACTGCCTCACGCATTATGAGGCCCCTAATCCTTACTTCCTCAGCCGTTATGCTTGAGTGATCTACCCTACCACCATTATACCTTATGAGCTGCTCAAGCCACCTACCAAGGGCCTCTAGGTCCTCCACGCCCTTTATCATATAGGTGGCTTCAGGCATTCTCCCATCTCCGCAATGCCTTGGGGCTAAGCCTTATATATCTTGTGGCCTGATAGCTGTCTGCGTGGGAGAAATGGCCGTTGCAGCACCCCCACCAGGTAGGCCAGCTGCGCAGGAGGCACTGTCCTACGTGCGAATTGCGTCGATATTCTTCATCATAGCATTCATCATATACCTGTTGCTCGGTGTCTGGGGCCTCATCACGTGGTTCACCTACTACGCCTGGTGGGCACCATGGATAGGATGGTATGCGCCCCTGATATGGCCCATTACGGAGCTCATCCTTGCCTTCCTAGCGCTGTTTGGCTACTTCTACGTTAGGTCCCGTATCTACATGCCACTACTTAGCGGTAATGTCCATGCTGCCCACTCCGCCTGCGTGGTAGGCATCGTCCTTGGCTTCATCTTCGGCCTCGTCATCGCTGGCATCCTGCTCATACTGGCCTACATGAAGCTCGGCGAGGCCGTAGCAGCTCCACCACCAGCTCCAGCTCCGCCCCCACCGCCACCTCCACCAGCTACCTAAGCCAATGCTAAGAGGGAAAACAATCTTTATTTTCAATTATTATGGCCTCCCCTCCTAGCGTTAAGCTTAACAGCCAGTAAGACCCCCATTTAATGGGGCGTAGGAAGTTGGTTACCGTCCCAAAGAAGGGGAAGAAGGCCTCTAAGGAGGAAATACTTGAGAGCGTTAGGAAGCGTAAGGTGAAGTGCATAACTGGCCCAGAGCTCCACTGTAAGAACTGGCAGATTGAGGGTGCCCTCCGCATGCTATTTAATGTCGTGGATCCTGAGGTAGCTAAGGACCCCGATAACCTCATAGTCTACGGTGGCACCGGCAAGGCTGCCCGCAATTGGGAGTGCTTTGAGGCCATAGTTGAGGCCCTGTTAAACCTTGAGCCAGATGAAACGCTCCTGATACAGAGCGGTAAGCCAGTAGCCATATTCAAGACCCACGAGTGGGCACCTAGGGTCCTCATAGCAAATAGCCTCCTCGTGCCAGCCTGGGCTACCTGGGATTACTTCCTTGAGCTTGAGCAGAAGGGCCTCATAATGTTCGGCCAGATGACGGCTGGCTCCTGGGCCTATATAGGCACGCAGGGCATACTCCAGGGCACCTATGAGACGCTCGCTGCCGTAGCCAAGAAGCACTTCGGTGGGACGCTGAGGGGTCGCTTCGTGCTTACGGCTGGCCTAGGCGAGATGGGAGGTGCTCAGCCGTTGGCAGTTACCATGAACGAGGGCGTTGCGCTCGTAGTAGAGGTCCGTGAGGAGGCCATAAGGCGTAGGATAAAGCACAAGTACCTACAGGAGTGGACGGACGACCTAGATGATGCCATAGGGGCCGTGCAGGTGGCCCTAGATGAGAAGGAGCCCTTCAGCATAGGCCTGCTTGGCAACGCAGCAGAGGTCCTACCTGAGCTGTACAAGCGTGGCATAATACCAGATGTCCTAACGGACCAGACGGCAGCCCACGACCCACTTAGGGGCTACTACCCAGCTGGCCTAAGCCGTGAGGAAGCAGATGAGCTCCGTGAGGACGATCCAAAGCGCTACCTTGAGCTCGCCTACGCAAGCATGAAGGAGCACGTTAAGACCATGGTCCTAATGAAGCGCAAGGGTGCTGTAACATTTGAGTATGGGAACAACATACGCCAGAGGGCCTACGAGGCTGGCCTTAAGAGCGCCTTTGAGTTCCCAGGCTTCGTCCAAGCGTACATAAGGCCTATGTTCTGCGAGGGGCGTGGGCCATTTAGGTGGACTAGCCTCGTTGGCGACCCAGAGGACATATATAAGCTAGATGATGTAATCCTAGATGTATTCTCATACAACGTGGAGCTCTGCCGTTGGATCCGCAAGGCCCGTGAGTTCGTGAAGTTCCAGGGCCTACCTGCCCGTGTATGCTGGCTTGGCTATGGCGAGAGGGCTAAGTTCGGCAAGATAATAAATGACATGGTTCGCTCAGGTGAGCTCTCTGGCCCAATATGGATTGGCCGAGACCACCTTGATGGTGGCTCAGTGGCCTCGCCTAGGCGTGAGACAGAGGGCATGAAGGATGGCTCAGATGCCATAGCAGATTGGCCCATACTAAATGCGCTCCTAAATGCCGTGGCGGGTGCAACATGGGTTGCCGTCCACCACGGCGGTGGGGTTGGCATAGGCTATAGCATACATGCGGGCATGTGCTTAGTAGCAGATGGCACGAAGGAAGCTGAGAAGAGGCTTGAGAGGGTGCTTACTACTGACCCAGGATTAGCTATAGTAAGGCACGCAGATGCTGGATATGAAAAAGCCATAGAAATGGCCAAGAAGCATGGGATAAAGATGCCAATGCTAGGTAGATAATAGCTAAGGCCATAGCCTAGCTACTCGGGTAGGTCGTGTGCTCAGGCTGCCCCTAGCATAGATGCTACTTGCTCTGGTAGCCTATCCCTATTCTGTAACGTTACGGTGATTACCTCAATAGATGGATCCTCCCTTATGGCATTTAGTAGTGGCCCCCTGGCCCTGTAGTGTATCGTGCCTAACACGGGCTTCCCACTCTCAAGGGCCTCCCTAACGGCCCTCCTGAACTCAGCTGAGAATAGCTCCATGGGGCCTACCTCATCTATGACCACTATATCAGCATGCCCTATGGCCTCCCTTATGGCCCTAACGCCCACGTTCTCCAGGTCGGCTAAGTTCACCCTATACTTGCCCAGCCTCGGCCCTACGGGCTGATTGATGTGTGCAAGCCAGCCCCTACGGCCAGTAGCGATGTCTATTATCTCAAAGCCCACACGCCTGCCTCCCTCACGGACCTCTCGGCTTACCATGCCCCCAACCCTAGCCCCCCTGGCCTTAAGGAGCTCTACTGCCCTTAGCAGCACTGTTGTCTTCCCAATGCCTGGCCTACCTGTTAAGAATACGGCCTTCCTACGAGCCCTACTCAAGGCCAACGCCCAAGTGCTTAGCAGGGCAGTAAGATAAAAACCAGCCTTGAACACTAGGGGCCTAGGGGCCATGCTGGACCTAGAGCTCAAGGCCGTGAGGGAGGGGCTAGCAGATGTGCTAGTGCCAGCTGAGGAGGTTAGGGCACCTAGGAAGGCACCTGTATTCTACAACCCAAGGATGGCCTTGGCAAGGGATGTAGCTGTCCTAGCCCTAAGGGCTTACTCAAGGCGCTTGGGGAGGGAGGCCAGGGCCTGTGAGCCCCTCTGCGGTTGTGGCGTAAGGGGAATCCGCTTTGCCCTAGAAGTGCCGAGCGTAGCTGAGGTAATCATGGGGGATCTAAATCCAAGGGCAGTAGAGCTATCTGAGCTTAATATAAAGCGCAATGGGCTTGAGGGGAAGGTAAGCGTTTCCCTTTCAGATGCCAACGTCCTCCTGACCTCTTACTCAGCCCCTGGGGCTAGGTTTGACTACGTGGATATAGATCCATTTGGCTCCCCAATGCCCTTTGTGGACTCAGCCGTTAGGGCGATAAGGGGTGGTGGCCTACTGGCCTTAACGGCCACGGATATGGCCCCCCTCTGTGGCGTCCACGTTAAAGCATGTATGAGGAAGTACGGGGCCTTCCCCATTAGGGTGAGGTATGCAAAGGAGGTAGCCGTTAGGATAATGATTGGAGCCCTTGCCCGTGTTGCCTCAGCCCATGAGGTCGGCATAAGGCCCCTCTTCAGCCATGCTACCGACCACTACGCTAGGGCCTACTGCCTGCTCCTAAAGGGACAGGGGAAGGCAAATGCAAGCATATCTATGCTAGGCTACATAGCTCACTGCCCTTCCTGCCGAGAGAGGGAGGTTATCAAGGGGCTGGCCGTTCCAATAGATGAGGAGTGCCCATCATGCGGTTCTAGGAGGCTCATATCAGGCCCCCTCTGGGTTGGCGAGCTATTTGATGAAGCATTTTGCAGCGAGGTCCTCAAGGAGGCCCAAGGTGCCCCCTGGATTGGGCGTAGGGCTAGGAAGCTAGTTGAGCTAGCCCTTGAGGAAGCTAGATCCCCACCAACTTACTACTCCCTACCAGCCCTATGTAAGGTGCTTAAGGTGAGCATACCGCCAGTTAGGGATGTCGTTGAGGCCCTAAGGGAGAGGGGCTGGATTGCCAGCAGGACGCACTTTGATACCCAGGCCGTGAAGACAAATGCGCCAGTTAAGGAGCTTGCCCACATTGTAAGAGAGCTAAGCCTTATATAAAACTGGCCCCTTGGCTCCCCTGAGTTGCCCGAGAGGGCTTTCGTAATAGTTGAGGAAGAGGAGGACAGGGATAGGCAGGGGAGTGGCTCCCCGCTGCCCCCACCTACGCCAATTGAGCCACTAATCCCAAGGCCCACGTGGGAGGAGAGGCCCTTCTTGCTCTCCGTTATATCGCTTGGCCTTGGTAGCTTAGGCTTGCTCGTGCTCTTCCTCGGCCTAGCCATCTTGGTAACCGCACTAGGTGGCTTTGGCTTCTTCATCCCTGGCTTCGGCATAATAATAGTGAAGAGCAGCCCAATTAGCCTATCTGGGAGCCCAATTGTTGATGCCATTCTGGCCTCAGCCTTCCTCATGGCCATTGGCGTGGTAGCCTACGTAGCTGGCTATGGCCTATGGCATTTCAAGCGCTGGGCCTTCGGCCTAGCACTTAGCCTAGCCGTCCTCGTGTTCGTCTTCGGCGTTGGCTTGCTAACCCTCGCTTACGGCTACCTCCACGTGATCCTATCCTACTACTTGGTTAGCGAGGAGTTCGTGGCAGAGCTGTATAGCGCTATCATAACTACGGCCATCCTATCCATAGGCCCAGCTGCCTTCATGATGGTTTACCTCGTCCACGTGAGGCACTTCTTTGAGTAAGCAGCCCTACTACGCTACTGCTAGGGGGCTAGCTTGTAGCCTATCTTGCGGAGGAACTCCCTACGCTCCCTTACGTGCTCTGGCCCCTCAACTCCCTTGGTCCTAAAGCCATCTATGATGCCTAAGAGGGCCCTATTGCCATCTTCATCCTCAAATACCACGGCCTTCACTGGGTTAGCTGTTGCACAGAGGATAGTGCATACCTCTGGTACAGCCTTTATGGCATTTAGCACGTTTATTGGGTAGGCATTCCTAATCAGTATGAAGAACGTATGGCCAGCAGCTACCTTTAGGGCGTTCTCAGTAGCAACCTCAATTAGCTCATCATCATTCCCCTCCCTCCTCACCAGGCAGGGGCCACTTGCCTCGCAGAAGGCTATGCCGAACTTGATGTTTGGCACGGAGCCCACTAGGGCCTCGTAGAGATCCTCAACCGTCTTTATGAAGTGCGATATGCCTACTATTATGTTGCAGCCCTCTGGTATCCTAAGCGGTATGGCCTCAAGCTTCACGGCCGTCCCCACAGGCTGGTCGGCTAAAGGGGCTTAAGGCTTGGTGCTCTACCAGCTCGGCCAG
>DQYM01000220.1 GCA_011040545.1 Candidatus Bathyarchaeota archaeon
GAGCCTTAACACTTCCTCATCTGGTAGCACGCCAGGTGGGGGCTCAACTACCTTCTTCAGCGGTAGTGGCACGTGGTCCATGCGGTAGGCGGTGCCAGCTGCCTCTATGCCAACCCAGGCCGTAGGTATGACCACATCCGCTAGGGCTGTCGTTGGTGTTGGAGCTGGATCTAGCACTACTAGCGGTATGGAGGCTAGGTGCTCAACTGCCTTCCTTGGGAAGTGGGCTACTGGATCTGAGGCCACCACCAGGGCTGCATCTACATCTCCCCTGAGCAGTACGTCTACGGCGCTGGTCTCACCTGGGTTGTAGCGTGGGTAGCCGTGGCTGAAGTCAACGGCAAATGGGTAGCCAGTAGTCCAGGTGAACACCACATTAGCGCCAGTTACGTTGAAGTGGCCACGCATGGGGAGTATGTAGAACTTCGTGTAGGCATTTAGATCCCTAACTAGCGAGATAGCTACCTCTATGTTCCTTAGCTTCCCCCTGGTCATAGTTAGGCCGAGGCCGAAGAAGAGCACGCCACAACGGCAGCTCATCATTACATCTGCTACCTCATATATCAGGTCGGTTGGCACGCCAGCTACCTCTGGCACGTCTAGCTCCTCGCCCTTAACGGCCATCCTAAGGGCCTGGGCTAGCTCAAAGTCCTCACCTGGCCTGACACGGAGGAAGTAGTCTGCCCTCTCAGCAGTAGGCGTCCTTCGGACATCTATTACTATTAGGCGCCTCGTCTCCCTAAATAGCTCCTCTGGCGGCTCTATGCCATCTGGGATGGGCGGGACCTCAGGCATCTCCTCCTTGGCTAGGAACACTGGCCCCCTGGCCCTCTGCGCCCTCCTCCTAGCCTGCATGGCCTTCAGCCTTACCACGGCCCTCCTCCACATGGATGGCTGCCACCTGCCCTCCGTGAAGGCTGAGTAGCGCTCTAGGTGCCTTGGGTGGGCATCCCAGGGGTTTGAGCCCCAGTATATGATTAGGTCGGCCCTATGCCTTATCTGGCCAAGCGTGAAGCCAGAGAGGCCCACGTCCTGTATGGCTAGGATGCTTGGGCCATGGCAGATGGTAGCTGTGTTATCTATCACGCCACCGAGCTCCTCAGCCAGCTCAAGCCCAACCCTCGTGGCCTCACAGCAGGTGGAACTCCAGCCGTAGAGGAGGGGGTACTCAGCATTAGCTAGTATGCGGGCAGCTTCCCTTATGGCTTCCTCTAGGCTAACGGGGACTAGCTCTCCATCCTTCCTGATCATGGGGCTCTTAAGCCTATGCTCCTGTGCGTGTAGGAACTTAGCAGCCCCCATAGCACAAGCATTACGGATATCTACGATACGGCCATCTTCTACTACGACCTCTATATCATCGCAGAGCGTCCCGCACACGGGGCAGGTAACGGCCTTCACCACCTCACGGGCCAAGCCAGCCACCTCCCCGCACGGGCCTACCGTCCTTAAATGGCTTGAGCCTCATTGGGGCATGTATGGGCTGGGCGAGCGTTTATAATAGGCTGCCCTGGCCCTACCTGCGAAGCAAGGACGGTGGAGGGAGTTGGGAGCTCGTAAGAAGCACGCACCAAGGAGGGGGAGCCTGGCCTACACACCACGCAAGAGGGCCAGGAGGGAGGTGCCTAGGATACGCTATTGGCCAGAGGTAGAGGGGCCACCACGCCTACTGGGCTTTGCGGGCTACAAGGCTGGCATGACGCACGTGATAATGATAGAGGATAGGGAGAGGGCACCTAACGCAGGCAAGGAGATAGCCGTCCCAGCCACCGTAATTGAAACACCACCACTCGTCGTCCTAGCCATAAGGGCCTACGAGAGGACGCCCTACGGCCTGAAGACGCTTACGGAGGTATGGATGGACCCAAAGATCTACGAGAGGGAGGCAGAGGAAGCTGAGAAGAAGCTGAAGGAGCTTAGGGAGGCAAAGAAGGGAGCGAGCAAGGAAGAGGCAGCTGAAATTGAAAAGCAGATAAAGGCCCTTGAGGCCAAGGCAGAAACTGCTAGGAGGCTTAGGGCCTTCTTTAATGACCTAGAGAGGGCAACCTGCCTCCCAGAGGACCCAAGGACCGAAGAGCGCCTTAAGGAGCTTGAGGCCAACTTAAATAGGGTTGCAGAGCTAAGGGTCCTAGTTGCCACGCAGCCCAGGCTCGTGAGCGGCGTGCCTAAGAAGAAGCCAGATATAATGGAGATAAAGATAGGTGGTGGGACGGTAAGGGAGCAATTTGAGTACGCCAAGCAGATACTTGGCCGTGAGGTCCCAATAACAGATGTATTTGAGGAGGGACAGCTAGTAGATGTCATAGCGGTAACCAAGGGCAAGGGCTGGGCTGGTGTTGTGAAGCGCTGGGGAGTGAAGATACTGCCCCGCAAGACGAGGAAGGGGCGGAGGCGTGTAGGTGCCCTAGGCCCCTGGCACCCAGCTAGGGTCCTATACACCGTCCCAAGGCCAGGCCAGCTTGGCTACCACCAGAGGACGGAGTTCAACAAGCGCATCTTGAAGATAGGCCATAATGGTGAGGAGGTAACGCCAAAGGGTGGCTTCCTACGCTATGGCATAGTTAGGAGTGCGTACGTGCTCCTAAAGGGCAGCGTCCCAGGCCCAGCTAAGCGCTTGATAAGGCTTAGGTACCCAGCTAGGCTAAACCCAAGGATACCCCAGAAGCCACCTAGGATCCTCTACATATCGCTTGAGTCGCCACAGGGCAAGTAGGAGGTGGCAGGAATGGTGCTTAAGGCCAAGGTCTATGCCATAGATGGATCGGAGGTCGGCGAGATAATACTGCCAGATGTATTTGAAACGCCGCTGAGGCCAGATGTGATAAAGAGGGCCTTCCTAGCTGTCCAATCCCTCTCCTTCCAGCCACAGAGCAGGGACCTAATGGCTGGGAAGCGTAGCTCAGCCGTCTACAAGAGCAGGAGGAGGGCACCTGCAGAGCGCTACGTGGGGATGGCTAGGCTACCGAGGGAGCCCCTGACGAGGAGGGCGAGGATAGCGCCGATGACCGTGAAGGGCCGTTTAGCCCACCCACCCCTGCCCTGGAAGAAGATCGTCAAGAAGATACCGAGGAAGGAGAAGAAGCTAGCTATGCGCTCTGCGATAGCAGCAACAGCTAATCGTGAGGTCGTGGCCAGGAGGGGGCACGTAGTAGATGAGGTTCCATCCCTACCGCTGGTGGTCTCAGATGAGGCACAGGGCATAAGCAGGACGAGCGAGGCCATGAGCTTGTTCATGGCCCTAGGGCTCTGGCCAGACATCCTTAGGGCCAAGGAGAGCAAGAAGGTGAGGGCTGGGAAGGGCAAGATGCGTGGGAGGCGCTACAAGATGGCAGTTGGCCCCCTCGTGGTCGTTGGAGAGGACAGAGGCCTCCTGAGGGCCGTTAGGAACCTCCCAGGCGTTGATGGGGTCCTTGCGAGGAACCTCAACATAATGCTCCTAGCACCAGGTGCCCACCCAGGGAGGCTAACGCTCTGGACGGAATCGGCCATAGGGATAGTAGATGAGCTCTGGGGCAAGGACGCATAAGCCTAAGCTAGCATCCCTTAATGCACTCCAGCCCTAGGGCTTGTATAGAAGCTTCCTCCTCCAGCTTAGTAGCCCTAACGCATGCCCTAGAAGCTACATACGCCTCCGCTTTAATAAGATGATCATGTAGATTACGATCAACAACACACTAGGACCAGAGTATTGCAAGGACTAATATGGCGAATGCTATGGGGTTAAGTGCTGCTGCCTGGGCTAGAGCAGATGCTGAGATGTTCCCAATTAGGCTGAGGGCGAACGTTGCAAGGATCCCGAGGAGAATGCCCACTACGGCAAGCGTAATAGCAGACCGCATTTGAAGATCCGCCTAGCTTCTTCAAATGCATCTTAAGTTCTATCTGGGGGGCTAGTAGGCATACCTTATCCTGGCTGAGCATAGGGGAGGGCTTATATGCCTCTCCTTACTGGTCTTTCCTTGGGTGCGGGGGTTCCCGAGCCAGGTCAAAGGGGCGGGCCTGAGGCGCCCGTGGCGTAGGCCTGCGTGGGTTCAAATCCCACCCCCCGCACCAACTAGGCACTGTAATAGTGCCAACCTCAATGCTAGTGGCTATCTAGCTAGCTAACCCCTAGCCCACGCCCTATAACAGCCATCTCACGGCCAGTGGTAGCAAATCCAGCTACGGCTGCCCTATCGTTGGCTATCAGGCCTAGGGCTACCATGCGGATGCCAGAGTTGACCGTGCCCCTCTCAACTGGCACCTTAAGCACATCCTCTATTAGCTCAACCTCATCCTGCCTTATGCCTGGGTGGGCTAGGACGCCCTTGTTTGTGGCCCTAGCTAGGGAGCCCACGTAGGGGAGGCCTGCTATGGTCCCACGCACTACTTCAACGCCCAACACATCCTCAATGGCCTTCAGCGTCCTCCTACTGAACCTTGGGTGGGCTATGGCCCCCTTGTCGTTCGCTAGTATTAGGTTGCCGAAGGCAGTTACGGGCGTTATATCCATCACGCCTACATGCATGCCCTTAGCCTCAACGGCCCTAAGGGCCTGGAGTTCTTCATCTGTTGCTGTGTGGGGCACTAGGAGGCCATTTGAGTTAGCACAGAGCAGGGGGCCTATTAGCACTGAGCCACCTACGCTGGTTTTCACGACATCAACGCCTAGCCACTCTGCTAGCACGCTAGAGCGGTGCTCTGGTACCTGCCTTGGCAGTATGAGCACCTTATCCGTTGCTAGGGCATATATGCCAACACATGTTGAGCCGAAGATGCGGAAGAGGTAAACGGCCAACCTCTACTGGCCCTCCTCAGCTGGGTATACCTTAACGAGCCCATCCTTGTACTTCTCCATTCTGACCTTAACACGCCTAGGTGGCTTCTCTATCCCCCTAGACCAGATCAGCTCGTTGAGCTCTGGCGCTATCTTGACTTCCTCAGCCTTCATGTGCCTCTTAGCGAACTCCCTAATGAGGCTTATGGCCCTAGGTGCCCTCTTCTTACGGGCCGTAACCCTCGTCCTACCTAGTGGTATCACGTACGTTCTAACTTCCTCTGGCTCCTCCTCTACCTCCTCAGCTGGCACGCTCATGGCTTGATCCTCCTGTGCCTCCTCCAGTGCCTCCACCTATTGCTACGCCTAACCTTCCCCAGCGTTTTGGCCACCACCCAGGTGGGCACTGATCTAGCCATCCTACTTGCCCTCGCAAGCCTTAGCTTCTTGGCAAGTGGCTTATTACGGGCCATCCCGCCCCCTCCCTACTTCCTCCTTATGGTTATATCCCTCTTGGTAGCCGCTAGGGCAGCAAGAAGGCGTTTCAGCTGGGCATCTGTTACTGGTATCTGAATTCTACCAGCTTGAGCAAGCTGTATGAGGTAGTTCTCAACCCTAGTGGCTAGCTCAGGCTTCACCATCTTTAGGTTCGTAAGCCTAGCCCTGGCCTTGGGCGTTAGTATCTGGCGTAGGGCTGCCCTACGGGCCATCTCTATTTGCTGCTCCATCTCAATACGCCTCTGCTCCTCAAGCAACCTTCTCTGGAGCTCAAGCAGCCTCTTACGCCTGAGGGCCTCAAGCTCAGCATCATATTCCTCCGACACGCTTGCCACCCCCTAGCCGTACTTCTTCAGCTCGGGCATCACCTCTTCGAGCTCCCTCTTAACCTCCGTGGCGATCCTATCTAATAAGCTCCTCCCCTTCGGCGTGAGCACACGCCCTATAACATGCCCCTTCTCGTCCACTGCCTTCATCACGAGGCCTGCTGCCTCAAGCTGCTGAAGGGCCTTGCGGATGATGGAGCCACCAGCCTTGACGTGGTGCTCAGGCCTATGGCCCCTGTCCTTACGGCCACCGTACATGCTCCTGAGGCGCTCAACGCCTATGGGGCCATGCATGTACAGCTTGCGGAGGAGGCTGGCGCAGCGCACGTACCACCAATTCGGGTCCTGGGGCGGCCTCTGGGCGTGTGGGCCAGTCTTCACGAATATGGCCCACTCAGGGGGCCTGACCTCGTCTACCTCCTCCCTCAGGTACTTGGCTAACCTCCTTATGAGCATGTCTGCTGGCACGTCGTAGGGCGTCGGCATGTCGGCCTCCTCCCCCGTCCAAGCCCAGGCAGCCCTATTTAACCTTCAAGGCTCAGGTAGCTGGGCTGGCCACCCTCCACACGCTCGATTATCTTCGGCACTATCCACTCGAAGCCCACGGCCATCATGTGGCAGCCAGCCAGGCGGGTCGTCCTCTTCAGCTCCCCTATCATCTCCGTGAATATCTCGACGTTCTCCTCGTAGACGGCCTGCTTACCGCCCCTCTCCTTAGCCTTTATGATGCGCTCCTGTATCTCCTCAGGAACCTTTATGCCTGGCACGTACTTTATCATGTACTTCATCATGCCGACGGACTTGAAGGGCGTTATGCCTATTATGACTGGCACCCTCCAGCGCTCGGCCTCCTTCAGGAAGGCCTTGGCCACCTCTATGTCGTAGACGCACTGCGTCTGTATGAAGTCGACGCCTATCTCCACCTTTCGCTCTATCTTAAGGAGCTCTGGCTCGATGGGCTCTGCGTTCGGGTTGGCCGCTATGCCCACGTGGAACTTGGGCGGGTGCTCTATCTTGTTGCCAGCTAGGTCCAC
>DQYM01000143.1 GCA_011040545.1 Candidatus Bathyarchaeota archaeon
AGCCACGGATATGTATGTTAGGAGCAGGATTATGAAGAAGCCCGTCCAGAATAGGCCCTTGCCAGCATGTGGCTCCTTCCTAACGAAGGCCTCTTCGGCTTCCTCCCTAACACGCACAAGTGGCCTGAATAGCCTATCTATGGCTAGAGCCCAGAGGACGGACACTGGCACAGCCATCAGTATGCCAAGCCTAACTAGCGAGGCTGCAGAGTATATGGCCGTTAGACCGAATAGGGCTATGAACACATTTCTATCCGTTGGCTCCCTAACGGCAAAGAATATACCAAGCAGTGAGAAGATAACGCCAGCACCAAGTTCGTAGAAGGCTATCGCCCATGTATTTGGCCTGTGCTCAGCTACGGACTCAAATAGGGCTAGCTGGTGCCTTAGGAATGGGTTAAGCACGGACTCAAACTTCAGCCCCACACGCCTCATGAGGCCTAGGTAGCTAGCGAGGAAGAAGGCTGCTCCTACGGCAGCTAGGCAGGCTATGGCCAGTAGGGCCTTGTTCCTTGGCCTCTCTACGTGCCTCATCAGCTCAACTATGGCCAGTATGGCAATTGCTGCTAGGACTGGCATTACAGTGCTCTCCCAGAGGAACTTCATCCCTAGCTTTGGGACGTGGCTGGCTATGAAGAGGGCAATTCCAAAGCAGATCGTGTATGAGGAGAGGAGCCTTGGCCTGTATCGCTTTAGGAGGACCAAGATCACTGCAAAGGCAGCTGCTAGGGCAAATGGGTACCTTGAGGCACCCCAGGAGGCACATAGGTAGCCAAGCGAGAGGCCAGCGAGAACTGAGTAGAGGATGTGCTCCGTATCCGAGCGCTCCTCATCTGTGGCCCTGAGCAGGAAGACGGAGAAGAGTATGAGCGTTAATATGCCTATTGTTTCATCATCGCAGAAGCCAAGGGCCGTCCTCTGTATGTGCGATGGGTTCACGGCCAGGAAGAAGGCCGATAGCAAGCCTACCTTTGAGCCAGCGACCTCCCTGCCGAGGAAGTATATGGCCAAGCAGGATAGGACGGCCATGAACACTGGGAAGTAGATGCATAGATCCCAGAGCGTTATTGGAACTCCAAGTGCCCTTAAGAACATGAAGAGGCCTGCCGTCGTGAAGGAAACGCCTGGGAACGTATTGCGAGCGACATCACGGCCCCAGGGATACCATACCATTGGGTCGTGCCATGTGAAGAAGGCTGGGTAGCCATTCTCCACTATGTAGCTCGCTACGTGGTAGTGCCAGTAGGGATCAAACTCGCTTAGGTAGGCCCCCCAGCGTAGGGGCAGGAGCCTTAGGGTAGCTGCTAGGCCAAGCACGAGCATTAGGATAGTGCCGTGGAGCAGGCTCTCGTGTGAGATCTTGAACCTTAAGGCATCAATACCAGCCTTAATCCCCTCCCAGGCCCTCCTCAGCGCCCTCTTAATGGCCCTCTTGCTTACCTCTGGCATCGCCCTTCCTCCACCCCCTCGGCCAGCCCGCTTGCTTTTAATCTTGCGCATCCTAGGGGAGCTGGTGGCTAGCTTGGTGGTCGTATCACCCGACCTAATAGAGGACCAGCTTGATGAGCCCATGCTTAGGGAGGCCTACGAGCTCCTTGAGGGGGATCTAGAGGTAAGAGCGCTATTCAGGATGGCCAACGTGATGGCAGTTAAGCGCATGATGTACAACGACCACGGCCAGGTCCACGCAAGGATAACGGCTGGTAGCGCCCTCTACATGCTCTCACTGCTCCTAGATGCAGACATAACGCCTACGTCCGTTAGGGATGGCCTCTGCACGATCCAGGATGCTAAGCTGATAACGCTCCTAGGGGCCTACCTACACGACATAGGCAACTCAGTGCATAGGGAGCTACACCACCTCCATGGCTGCTACATAGCTGCTAGGGTGCTGGATAGGCTACTCCCGAAGATCTACGATGATCCCGACCTAAGGACCTACGTTAAGCAGGAGGCGCTCCACTGCATCTTCTCCCACGATGAGGGCATTCGCTGCCTCAGCCTAGAAGCTGGCGTGGTAAAGGTAGCCGATGGGACAGATATGGCTGGGGGGAGGGCTAGGATACCGTATAGGCGTGGGAAGGTAGATATACACTCCCTCTCTGCCCTGGCCATAAGGCGTGTTGAGCTAACTAGGGGCGAGCCAAGGCCCATTAGAATAACCGTCCGCATGGATAACCCAGCGGGCATATTCCAGGTTGAGGAAGTACTCTGCAGGAAGATAGCCACAAGCGGTATAGATGACCTCGTGGAGATCTACATATACGAGGATAGGAGGCTCCTAAAGGTCCTTAGGCCCTAGGCCCATGCTCACTGGCCTCCCTAGCCCTAAAGGAGGTGAAGAGCCAGAGGGTAGCTAGGGCGTAGAGGGCAGCACATGTGAAGAAGGGCATGTCTATTGAGAATACCTCCATGAGTGGGCCAGCACCGTATGAGCCAAGGGACCTACTCCCCCAGAATACGGTGTTCTGAACAGCGCTTACGGATGCCCTCTCCTCAGGCTCTAGGAGGCCCATGTAGAAGGCCCTCAGGGCTGGCCAGGCCATGTTCATTAGCACCGCCCTCGCCACGTAGAAGCAGGAGGCCATGATGAAGTCGGGGGAGAGCGGTATGGCCAGTAGCGTGCCCACTGAGGCAAGCTGGCAGGCAACTGCTGTCTTAACGCTCCCAAGCCTTGAGGCTGCCTTTGAGGCCATTAGGTTGCCTATGGCCAACAGGCCCTGGGTAGCAGCGAAGAGGAAGCCAATGTCAGATAGCAGGACACCGAACCTAACGTAGAAGTACCAGGAGAACCAGGGGATAACAAGGCCACCACCGAGGCCGAGCAGGACCTCAAAGAGGGCATAGGACCAAACTACATCCCAGGACCTTATGGTCAGCCTGAGCCCCTCCACCTGCCTTAGCTTAGGCTCCTCAACAGGTGCCACGAGGAGGAAGCTTGTGATAGCGAATACAGCACAGGCAAGGAACAGCTGCCTAACCCCCTCAAGCAGGGGGAGGCCGTAGGTAGCGAGGAGGAAGTCGGGAAGTCCAGCTAAAAGGGAGCCTAGGACTGATCCAACAGAGAAGAGGGCGTATGAGGCCGTAAATAGCTTCCTCCTCCAAGCCTCATCTGGTGCCTTATCTGCCAAGAAGGCTGATCTAGCTGAAGACGTCATGGAGGCCCCAAGGCCCCCTAGGAAGTTGGCGAGGAGGAGGCCATAGAAGTCCATGAGGAGGAAGAAGAGCACATCTGATATAGCTATCACGAGCCTACCTGCCATCACAAGTACCTTCCTGCCCTTCACATCTGCTAGGAAGCCCATAGGTATGTTGAATAGAGCCATGGCGAGGGGGCTCGCCATGCTTATAAGGCCAAGCTGGGCCTTTGGGAACCCTAGCTCCTCTAGGTAGGGCATTAGGACGACTGACCTTATGCCCACGCTAAGCGATACTGGTAAGGACATGGCCACTAGGAGCCAGGCATCCCTCTTAGGCCTCAAGGCCAACCCCTGGGGAGGCAGGCACTAGTAAGCCCTAGCCCTAGATGGGAGGCAGATGATGTAATCACCTGAGCGCCTTATGAACCTAGGGCACTCAGCGCACTCGGCCACGAGCACCACGTTCCCATCCTCTGGGCAGGCCAGGGCCTCAATGGCCACTAGCCTATACCTTGGTGCCTCAGGCTCCCTCCTGAAGACACGCTTGAATTCCTCAAGCGGGAGGGCTGGCGTCATGGGGTCCTCTACATCAACGACGACCACTATCTTCCTTATCGGCACCATCCTAGGCGTCTCAAGAGGGTACCTCATCCTGGCCCCTCCTGGCCAGTATCTCTAGCCAGGGGTTGTCCTTGAAGAAGCTAGGTAGGCCCTCAAG
This sequence comes from Candidatus Bathyarchaeota archaeon, assembly GCA_011040545.1. Classification (GTDB taxonomy): domain Archaea; phylum Thermoproteota; class Bathyarchaeia; order EX4484-135; family EX4484-135; genus EX4484-135. The sequence continues at coordinate 3,859 of DQYM01000143.1, forward strand.
CTCAGGCCTAGCTGGACCCTGGGGCTGGCTAGGCGTTGGTGTAAGCCTTGTTGGTGGAGCTGGCGTAGCTACCCTAGCCGATAGGGCATCTAGGCGTCTAGATATCATGTCAATCCTAGCTGAGAGCTTATTAACCTGCTCGCTAAGCCCCTTAAGGGAGCTTAGCTCTACGGCAAGTGGCCTTAGGCTAGTTATCTCAGCCTCTAAGGCGCCTATCCTCTGCTCAAGGAGCTCAAGGCGAGAGAGGAGCTCATTGATCAAGTCAGCATCTACTGAGGTCCCGCTAACTAGCCTGGTCTTCTCAACAGGCTTGTAAGGGGAAGCTAGGGCCTCAATAACCCTTTCATCCCCTATTACAAGTAGCCCTATGGCATGCTTCCTGAGGACCTCCGTATCTAGGACAGTGGCAACTAGCCTTGGGGCAGCTAGGTAGAGGAAGTTGCACTTCTCCCTCAGGGCTACGGCCTTCATTACAAGCTCGGTGAAGTAGGAGCGATTTCCTACGGCCTTTTCTCCTACTGAGAGCACAAAAGCTAAGCCTTGAGGTCCCCTAAAGGCCATATCTGGCCTATCGCCTTCTAAGCCTAGCTCATCAACCTCTATGGGCTCAAAACCACGGGATTTGAACCAGCTCTTCACTAGGTAGAGCTTCTCGGCCATCTTATCACGGCCTGAACCTCACCCAGCCCTCCATCCTATCCCACGACCACTTAAAGCTAGCGGAAACAGCATAGCCGTATATTATGCAACCACGCCAAACACTAAACTTAGGCTCCCTTGCCATCTCAACAGATACGTCCTCAACCCCCTTCTCCCTTAGGAGCAGCTTTATCTTCGTGGCCGAATCAACAGCTATGCCCTCAAGCTCAGGTGGGACGCTCCACTGGAAGTTGCCACCAGATAGGAGTACCTTCCTATACAGGTAGGGCTGGAGCTCAACTGGGCACATCTCAACCGCTTCTATTATGGCCTCACCGAAGTCAAGCATGCCCCTAAATAGGACATCGCCGATCTTCACATCCCTTGGCCTAGGCATGCCACGGGCAAAGTACGATTGGAAGATCTCGTGGCCAGGGTTGAAGACGTACTCGCCTATCAGGAAGCGAGCCCAGCTCTCATCGCCTAGGTCTATGGTTATCCTCGTGCCAGGTATCTTAACAGCTGCCCTAAAGCGCTCTGGCTCAGCCTTTGCAGCCCTTATGGCCTCATCTAGGTCCCTCGGCACTAGCCCTATGGCCTCCTTGACCATGCGCACTATGGTTTCCTCCTTAGCTAGGTCGCTGTACCCAGCATCGTATAGTATCTGGCTCGTGATGGCATTAGCATCCCCACCTCCCCTGTTAAGCGCTACTATAGCACGCCTGATCGGGTACCTTGACACGGGGCATACCTGTGTATTACCGTGCCCACTCTCCACGACCACGCAGGTAGGCGTCTTATGGGCTATGGCCACGGCCAGGGGCTGTGGTATTATGGTTACGGCCTTAACTAGGCCAGTCCCCTCATCTATACGCTTATGGATATCAAATAAGCGCTCATACATGTAGCGTGGTGCTACTGCCGATAGGCTTGCACATACGAAGAAGCCATCAAATGTTGGATCTGCTTTTGGCCTAAAGCGCTCAAGGCCATAGCGGGTTATCTCCTCAACCACACGCCAGGCACGCTCATCCCCTCGCTCTATAACGCCATTCCGCATGGGGTAAACGAGCCTCTCAGCAAGCTCCTCACGGGCACCTAGGAACTGGGCTATCTCATCGCCTATCACGACCTCACGGGGCTTGCCCATGAGCTGGAACATTATCATGCTCTCATCTGGGAAGTAGCCCCTATTCTCTATGACCTCTGGTCGCTCCCCACACGTTATCGGGCCGAACTTGTAGAAGCTAGTTCCGTAGTCCTCCCCGAACGTGTACTTGCGCTTGTACTCTGCCTCGCTCAAGCTCGCCATCCCCACCACTGCTCAAGCCACCGCCCATTAATGCCTTTCTACATCGCCTATCTAAAAAGCCACGCTCTCCCATTGGAGCCAGATGGGGTTGAGGTGGGGAGGGAGGGGTCGGTGAAAATAAAAAATCAAACATGGTGGCCTCAAGCCCTAATGCGCTCCACGAACCACCTAGGGCCTACTATGCCCAGGTAGGTGAGGGCCGTGGCGGTCATGAGCATCAGGATCTTCAGGGTCGTAACTATCCTCATGGCTAACTTGAAGCCCGTAAGGAACGGGTGGACGAGGACGAGCGTTACGGCCACGACCATGAGCAACATCCCCCAGAAGGCGTATTCGTAGCGCTTCGCCATGACTGGATCAGAGGAGATCCTCCTCTCCCTGGCCAGCCTCAGGAAGCTAAAGCAGCCCACGTAGCCGACTAGGACCATGGCCAATACGGCCATCGCCATGGTCGCCAGGACCTCGGGGTGGGCGGAGAGGGCGCCCTCAGCTTTCAGGAGCTTTGGGTAGAGGCCCTGGTAGGCTTGGAAGAAGGCCCAATTTAAGAAGGCTGATATGAAGGCCAAGGCCGTTACGCCCATCATGGCCTTATCCAGCTTGCCGAGCTCCTCCCTGCGGGAGAGGCTGGCGTAGAGCTGTATGGTGAGGAAGAAGAAGGTGGCGAGCGAAACGCTAATGGCCGTTGAGAGGGCCTCGTAAGCATCTGCCCAATTCGGAGGCCCCATGGGCTCCTTGGACAGGCCACCGTAGAGATCGGCCAGG
>DQYM01000204.1 GCA_011040545.1 Candidatus Bathyarchaeota archaeon
AGGTGGGGCTGGCCTCTCTAGGCCCCTGCTAGGCACTAGGCTTGGGGCCTGGGCTTCCTCAGGTGGCCTACTAGCTAGCCACTGCCTTATCAAATCCGTGCCTACCTTCATGAGGGCTGAGCTGAGGGCAATCATCATGGCCGTGAGGGTGAGAGTTGGTGTCCACCTACTAGCCATAACATCTAGGCTCTCAGGCACCTTAAGGGATGCAATTGCCTTATCAACACAGAAGAGGGCCACATATATTATGGTTAGGATGGCTATGGCAAGGCCAATGGCAGTGAGGGCCAGGCCCAGCTTCCTCTCAAGCCCAGCCATCCACTTCCCCTTAATTACTTCCGTGGGCTTTTTGATAAGCCTTACGGTTAAGGGAATAGTGTTAGTGGGTTGATGCAGGGGCAAATGGGCTTGGGGCGGTAGGGAAGTGGGAGCTGCTAGATAAGGTTTTTATGCTGCCCTCCTCCGCCGTAGGGTAAGCGGTGATAGAAGGCCATGCCGAAGTGGGGCTACTCAGTGGGCTGGGTGGACCCAGAGAGGACGGCCAAGGCCAGCCTGAGGGAGGCCCGCATATCGCCCAAGCACGCTAGGGAGATCTGCAGGGCCATAAAGGGCATGATGCTTGAGGACGCTAAGAAGTTCCTTGAGGACGTAATTGCCCTTAAGAGGCCAGTTCCATTTAGGCGCTACAACAAGAAGGTCCCACATAGGAGGGGCCTCAGGGGCTGGCCTACTGGCCGTTTCCCAGTTAAGGCTGCTAAGTGCATCTTAAGGCTCCTAAAGGATGCAGAGGCAAATGCTGAGTTCAAGGGGCTCAATACTGAGAAGCTCAAGATAATACATGCTGCAGCTTACCCTGGCATGAAAATAAAGAAGTACTTCCCAAGGGCATATGGTCGCTCAACGCCAAACTTTGAAACCCTAACGCATGTTGAGGTCGTAGTTGAGGAGGTTGAGTAGCCTTGTCCGAGCGTGGAGAAGGGGTCGTTAAGCAGATAGTAAAGGATGCCCTCCTTAAGCTGAAGATAGATGAGTACCTGAAGAAGAGGTTTGATAAAGCTGGCTACGGTGGTGTATCCATAACTAAGACGCCACTTGGCACCCAGGTCGTCATTTACGCAACTAGACCTGGCTTGATAATAGGTAGGGGTGGCCAGGTGATAAAGAAGCTAACTGAGGAACTCAGGGAGAAGTTCGGCTTGGAGAACCCACAGATATCGGTGGCTGAGGTTGAGGTGCCTGAGCTAAACCCACATATAATGGCCTCAAGGATTGCCTACGTCCTTAAGAAGGGCGTCCACTACAGGCGAGCTGGCTTCTGGGCGCTAAGGCGCATAATGGAAGCTGGTGCCCTTGGCGCTGAGATAGTCATAAGCGGTAAGCTTAGGACGGCTAGGGCGAGGTACGAGAAGTTCAGGGCTGGCTACCTGCCCACCAGTGGGGATCCAGCTCAGAAGTACCTCCGTAAGGCTGTTGTTCACGTCCAGCTTAAGCCAGGCATATTTGGCATTAAGGTAACCATAATGCCACCTGAGGCGAAGTTCCCAGATAAGCTTGAGATAAAAGTACCAGGGGAGCCAGGGCTGCCCGCTGGGGGAGCCAGTGAGGAGGGGGCTGGTGGAGAGGGAGGTGGTGAGTAGTGCCCATATTACGCATGGATGAGATAAGGGCTATGTCCAAGGAGGAGAGGAGGAAGAAGCTAAACGAGCTGAGGGCTGAGCTCATGCGCCTAAGAACTATGGTCAAGGCTGGTGGTGCCATAGAGAACCCAGCTAGGATTAGGGAGCTTAGGAAGGCCATAGCTAGGATACTGACGGTTGAGAGGGAAGAGGAGCTTGGCATGAGGCCCCCTGGGAAGGGCAGGAGGGGCAAGAAGTGAAGGTTACGCCAGATATAATAAAGGAGGAGTTCATAGGCCTTGAAGCAGAGGTCGTGGCCAGCAGGCACCCTGGCTACGTGGGCATAAGGGGGCGTGTTATAGATGAGACACGCAATATGTTCGTAATAGAGCACGAGGGGCGTAGGAAGATGGTGCCAAAGGCCGTTTGCACGTTCCACTTTACGTTCCCAGATGGGACGGTAGTGGAGATAGAGGGGCGCCTCCTGGTCGGCAGGCCCGAGGATAGGCTTAAGAAGCGTATAAAGAGGCTCTGGTGAGGTGAGCTGGCGTGTCGTATGCCGATATAGAGCCACCTGAGGGGCCACCGTGTGATGATGAGAACTGCCCATTCCACGGCAAGCTGAGGATAAGGGGCAAGCTGCTTGAGGGCGTGGTGGTAAGCGATAAGATGGATAGGACCGTTATAGTTCAGCGTGATTACCTCCACTACGTGCCTAAGTACATGCGGTATGAGCGTAGGAGGAGCCGAATACCAGCCCACAACCCACCTTGTATAAACGCCCGAAAAGGCGATAGGGTCCTCATAGGCGAGTGTAGGCCGATAAGCAAGACGGTGGCCTTCTGCGTGGTCAAAATACTTGAGAGGGCCAAGGAGAGGGGCCAGTAGGAGCCCGAAGCAGGCCCCTGCTGGCCAGCCTCCTCTACCATAAAACTTATAAGCTCTGATTATGAAGCACCCCAAGAGGATCCATAGGCCAGGCTCTGGAGGGAGTAAGGTTGAGAGCGACCTTATTGTCCCTCTTAACCTTACTCCTGCTAGCAGTACTACCAGTTGCTCCTTCAGTAGCTGAACTAACACCAGTAGCGGATGAGGGCTTCAAGTACTACTGGGCTAGGAGCTACGGTGCTCTTGGTGATGATGATGTATTGGACCTGGCCTTGACGCCTGAGGGCTCTATCGTGGTAGTTGGTAGCATTGAGGCTGCCGACGAAGGTTGTGATGCCCTTGTGCTGAGCATAGATGGAGGTAAGGGAGATGTAGAGTGGGCCTACACATACAAGTTTGCGACCTACCAGACGATTTACGGTATAACCTCAACCCCAGATGGTAGCTTGATAGTCGTGGGCAGCTACTGGGAGCCTGGTGGGCCATTCTACACCTTCGTGATGGAGCTGAGCAGCCTCGGCGGCATACTATGGAAGAGGGGCTATGGACCAGGTGTATTTGAAGATGTAGTTGTAGCTCAAGACGGCAGTATATACGTGGTAGGGGCAACCAGTTTCTTTGGGGCAGGTGGGACTGATATCTGGGTGCTCAAGCTAGATGCCTCTGGCAACGTGGTCTGGCAGAATACGTATGGCGGCCCTGCTGATGACGTAGGACTTAGCATAGCCTTGGCCCAAGATGGGGGTGTAGTAGTGGCTGGCTACTGCAGTGCCGTGGATCTTTGGGTGCTTAAGCTAAGTAGCGAAGATGGTAGCGTTAAGTGGGCTTATAGCCTCGGTGGCGATGGGATGGATTGGGGCATGGATGTTGCTATCACGCCAGATGGGGATGTAGTGGTCGTAGGGGATACTGCCTCCTTTGGGGCGGGGAGCCACGATGTATGGGTCTTGAGGCTAGATGGAGCTACTGGCCAAGTGGAGTGGGAAAGGGCCTATGGTGGTCCTGGCTGGGAAGAAGCACATGGTTTAGCCATTGACCAAGATGGGAACATATATGTAATAGGCTACGCTGAGTCCTTCAACCTAGATGCCTGGCTCCTGAAGCTAGATGGCTTAACAGGTGAAGTGATATGGGAGAAGGCCTACGGTGGGGCTTCTTGGGACTTCGGGAAGAAAGTAGCCATAACAGCTGATGGGGACTTGGTATTCGTGTGCGAGACCTACTCCTTTGGCGTAGAGCCAGGTGAGGCCGCAGATATACTAGTGTTCAAGGTAGGTGAGGAGGGATTTATCTGTGGCACCTTGTACCACGATACCAGCGCCACTGTGACTACCACAACATCCACTAAGGAGCAGACCCCTGATGTTGGGGAGCCATCGGGGGCCACGTCGTATGACCTTGCCGTGAGCTTAACGGACGTAGGGGACCTTATACAGGTGATTACCCTGTGCTTGATAGAAGTTGACATCGCCCCACCTGAGGTATCCATAACAAGCCCTAAGGATGGCGCTATCGTAAGCGGGACCATAACCGTTAAGGTAGATGCTAGCGATAATGTGGGCGTAGACCGAGTGGAGTTCTACTTAGATGGCGATCTCCTCACCGAGGATACCGAGCCACCCTTTGAGTACGAGCTAGATACCACGACCAAGGCAGATGGTGAGCACACGCTTAAGGCCGTGGCCTACGATATAGAAGGCAACCACGCTGAGGACCAGGTTAGCATAACGATAGATAACACGGCCCCCACCATCTCAGCCCTAACCCATGAGCCAAGTGCCCCAGTTGAGGGTGAGGCGGTAACCATATCAGCTAAGGTAGTTGATGCTACAACGGGCGTTTTAGGCGTCAGGTTGTACTACCGTGTGAATGGTGGTCCTTGGAAGTCCTTGGACATGAGTCCCGTGGGTGGGCTCTGGCTAGCTACCATACCAGGCCAATCGGCTGGTGCTAAGGTGGAGTACTACGTAGAGGCCGTGGACCTAGCTGGCAACACAGCCGTTAGCAATGTTTATTCCTACACCGTATCGGCTAAGCCAGCTTATGGGGGCTTGGAGACCTGGCACATCATCTTGATAGGCGTCGTGATAGCAGTTATCGCCATAATCTTAATCGCTGTGCTCCTCAAGAGGTGAGGAGGGAGCTAAATCAGTATTTTTTCCTTCCCTCATGGTGCTAAGGTAGATATGGGCGTCCTTGGCCCTACCTCATGGGCAAAGGGCTTTAGCATGAGGGCCTTAGCTTCCTCTGGGTCGTCCGTGAGGGAGCCTAGGACCCACATGAGCTTCACTAGGGCTGTCTCAGGTAGCATATCGCCAAGTGGGATAACGCCAGCAGCCAGTAGGTCCCTCCCACGCTCGTAGACGTTCATGTTCACCCTCCCCCAGATGCACTGGGATGCCATGCACACCACTAGGCCCTCCCTAGTGGCCCTCCTAATGGCATCAAGCATGTAGTAGCCCACGTGGCCAAGGCCAGTTCCCTCAAGCACCACGCCCCTGTAGCCCTCATCTACTAGCCAATCAAGTAGGCCTGGATCCATGCCTGGGTAGGCCTTCAGGAGCGCTACCCTTGGCTCAAACCTAGCTAGGACCTCTAGCTCCCCCTCGCCACGCCTATCGTAATCATCCGTTAGCATTTGTATGTCCATGCCCACTACCCTAGCTAGCTGTGGTGCATTAACCGACCTAAAGGCATCCCTCCTGCTAGTATGGCACTTCCTAACCCTAGTGCCCCTGTGTATGGCTATGGCCTCATCCCCCATGCCCTCGTGCATGGCCACGACTACCTCAGCGAAGGGCCCCCTTGAGGCAGCTACGAAGGCACCGATTAGGTTTAGGGCAGCATCTGAGCTTGGCCTATCCGAGGAGCGTTGAGCTCCAACGAAGACGACGGGCACTGAAAGGCCCCTTAGGGCAAAGGATAGGGCTGCAGCAGAATAGGTCATCGTATCTGTCCCATGTGCTATTACAACCCCATCTACTCCATTCCTTATGTAGTACGCTGCCCTCTCCGCCATTCCAGCCCAGTTCTCAGGCCTCATGTCCTCACTTAATAGTGAGTAGAGCACCTCTGCCCTAATGAAAGCTATATCTGAGAGCTCTGGGAAGAGGGCATATAGGTCCTCTGCCTCAAGGGCTGGCCTAACGGCGCCTGTCCTGTACTCAACCCTGCTAGCTATGGTCCCACCAGTGCTTATGAAGGCTACCTCTGGTAGCCCTGGCTTCCTCTCTGGCTTAGGTGGCCTAGCGAAGGCTGGCTTAGCCCCAGGGCCTAGCAGCTCAATTGTAGTCCCCTCCTCAAACCTAATGCCTATGTTGTAGCCACTATCTAGCTTCACGACCACGCAATCCCTATCGCCTAGGGCTGGCCTAGGCATGAGTATGCCCTCTACTACTAGGTCCCCTTTTGAGATCCTTATCCTATCCCCAACCGAGGCCCCTGCTGCCCTTAGGGCTTCCCTAACACGGCTTGAATAGCCAGCTAGCTCCGCCACGCTAGGCACCAGGGCAAGGGGCTACTAGGCTGATGATAAGCCTTCAGCCTAGGGCCAGCCTAACGGCCCCCTCCCTACAGGCCGTGATGCAGCGACCACAGAGTATGCACTCGCCCCCACCTATCCCCCTGAGGTCAGCTATGCCCATTGGGCAGGCCATGAGGCAGGCGTAGCAGTGAATGCAGCGCCCCTCATCTAGCCTTACCTGCACGATGGATACGTGGTTGAAGACGCTAGCTAGGGCGCCAATTGGGCATAGGTACCTGCACCAGACCCTGGGCACGAATATGGCTAGGAGTAGGACGGCGAGTAGGGCCAGCATGTGGATGTAGAAGAAGATCCCTAGGGCTGGCCTAGGCTGGGTGAGCACGTAGGGCACGCCAGCGAATATAGCGCCTACTGGGCAGAGCCAGCAGAACGTAGTACCAGCTAGGATGTAGGATGCAGCTAGGGAGCCCACTAGCACGCCAAGCTTGACCTGCCTTAGGGCTAGCTCAGCCCCCGACCAACCCTTAAGCTTCCTGGGCTTCCTCCTAG
>DQYM01000217.1 GCA_011040545.1 Candidatus Bathyarchaeota archaeon
GGGCCTAGGCTACCTAAGCCCAGCCCAGGTAGCGGGAGGGGGCTGCTGTGATCTAGTATATCGCCAAATGGGCTATACTGGCCATAGGATTCATATAGCATGCTCATAAGGCCCCATGAGGCCCAAGTAGGTGGCGATCCCTTCCTAGCCCATAGGGCAATGGCAGCTAAGCCAGATGGTAGCTCCCCAGAGGCACTAGCTGGCGTTAGGGAGCCTAGGTCTATCCCCTGAACGGTTATGGTATCATTGAAGGCTAGGAAGGCAGCTCTTGCCATACACGAGCCCTCTGGGAAGGCCGTTAAGTAAATGGCGCTAGCGAGGTATGGTGGTGATGGAGCCTCATCCCACCCACCTGGTAGCTGAGCATAGGCCACGGGCACTAGGGTAGTCCACGTGCCACAGATCAGGGAGGACGCCAAGAGGATGGCTACTATGAGCTTGCTGGCCCTCATGGCCACTTCCATCCCCAGCCGTAAGGGCAGGCTTTAAGTTTCTTAAGCGTTCCCCATTTTGCTAATTAGAGTTAGGGCTCTGAAAAACAGAGCTTGACGTTCTAGCTCCAGATCATGGGTAGGGCCAAGATCACATTTAGGTAGAAGGTGATAAGGGCACAGAAGGCAGCCTTTTCAGTACTTATCTTCTTGATAACGCTTATGAAAGCGGTAAGCAGGGCCAGGGAAGCACCTGTTAGCAGGAGCATCAGTATGGTAATGGGCCATATTGGTGTGCTTGGGAAGGCTGTCGTAATAGCTAGCCAGATGAAGGGGAAAATAGCTGAAGGGGCCATTGATATAGCTGCTCCAAGCAGCAATCGGCTAGAGCCCCTTACTGAACGTGTGAGGGCGGTAGAGGAAGCTATAACTGATGCAGCTACTAACAAGAAGCCACATAAGAATAAGGCTGCTGCTATAGCTGGCTCTGAAATGGGCCTATTATTATACATGAGCAAGATGGGCGTAAGGCCAGATAGAGCAGATGAAATAGCGCCTAGGCCTAGGGCCGTGAGGGCCAGTGGTATTGAGCGACTTAGGGGCAGGCAGGAGGCAACCAGCCTCTTGAGCAGCGATGCATAGGGCCTAGCTAGATCGAGTGGCAGCAGGACCTCACGGCCAAGCTCTAGGAGCTGGAGGGCCTTCCTCCCCTTCTCAGTAAGGTGGTAGCGCCTCTCCTTATCCTTGGCTACTAGGCCCCTGAGGAGGCTTAGGCTATAATACAAGGCCCCAACGCTTAGCCCAAGCTCTTCCTTTAGCTCCTTAAATGAAGCACTGCCCCTCTCGCCAAGGAAGATTAGTATGCGCCTGCAGTTCGGCTTCCCAAGCACATCTAGGTATTCCTCAAGCTCTTCGGCCATACGGGCTTAAAATGGCAGGAGGGCTTTTAAGCCTACCTTAGCTCTGCTTTTCAGAGCCACATAATCAAGCATGGAGGAAAGGCTAGCTCCCTATACCCTACGGCCCCTACGGCCTCCCTTCCGCCTAGTCCCATCGTGCGGTATCGGCGTTACATCCTCTATACGGCCTATCTTAAAGCCAGCCCTAGCTAAGGCCCTTATGGCTGCCTGGGCACCAGGGCCAGGTGTCTTTGGGCCAGGGCCACCAGGAGCCCTTACCTTTATGTGGATGGCTGTTATACCACGCTTCTTAGCAATTTCAGCAGCATAGGCAGCAGCCTTCATAGCAGCATAGGGGCTTGGCTTTAGCCTATCTGCTTTAACGAACATGCCACCAGATGCCCTAGCAATTGTTTCAGCACCAGTTAGGTCCGTTATGGTGATTATCGTGTTGTTAAAGGAGCTGTATATGTGTGCTATGCCCCAGCGCTCCTTCCTAGGGCGACCCCTCCCCTCAGCCTCACTCAAGCACTACCACCTCCTGCCTCAGAGCCCTCCTTACCCTCTAGGCCAGGGGGCTTCTTATTAGCAAATGGGCTAGTTGGTGCGTACGTGATGAGGTCCTCTTCATCACGCTTTACTATGTAGCCAGGTGAGTAGACCTTACGGCCCCCTATGGCTATGTGGCCATGGACTATCAGCTGCCTAGCCTGGTAGGGCGATACAGCTAAACCCTTGCGGTAGACTAGCGTCTGCAGCCTACGCTCAAGGAGGTGCTCAACCCTCAGGTCAAGGACATGGTCAAGCTCAGCACCCTCATCCAGGAGGCCAAGCCTGTACAGCTTGTCCAGGAGCTCCCTCTCACGCTTCTTCCTGACCTCAGGTGGCTGGCTGAGCAGGGACCTAGCAATACGCCTGAAGTGGGATACGGTTGTCTTAGCCCTCCAGAGTTCACGCTTGTTCCTAAGGCCATAGATGCCCATGATCTCTAGCTCCTCCTTTAGGACATCGGCCCTCCAGGGGTGCCTTGGCGTCTTGTACTTCTTCCTTGGCCTCTTTGGGTCCCCCAAGGCCATCACCCCATGCCTACTTCTTGCGCCTCCTTACCACGCCAACCGTCATCCCCCTGCGGCCAGTCGTACGTGTCTTCTGGCCCCTCACCTTGAGGCCAAGGGCATGCCTAATGCCCTTCCAGCACTTTATCTTCTTCATTAGCTCAATATCCATCTTCATGCGGAGCTCAAGGTCAGCGCCTATGAAGTGTAGATGCCTGCCCGTTTCTGGATCCTTCTGGCGGTTCACCATCCAGGGCTTAATGCCATGTGCTACTGGGTCCTTGAGGACCTCCTCAATCTTCCTTATCTCCTCCTCAGTTAGGAAGCCAGCCCTCATATCTGGGTCTAGGCCAAGGAGGCGTGTTATAGCCCAGCCTAGCCTAATGCCAACCCCCTTTATCCTAGTAAGTGCGTAGGGGACCTTAAGCGTCCCATCTATGTCCGTCCCAGCCACCCTGATTATGTGCTTGAACTCCCTCTCCAAGCCCATCACCCTGGCTACCTTATGGCCCTTAAGCGATTATTTAAGCACTACGGGGCGGAAGAGGGCATCGGCAGAAGGGTAGCCTTACCAAAGGGTCTTAACGTAACCGCTCCTGATTATCTCCTGGTCCCTAGTCAGGAGCACAGAGCCCGTTAAGCGAGCGATTGCCACTATGGCCCTAGATCCCTAACACGCCCCTACCCTGGGAACAAGAGGCGCTTAAACGGTACGTAGCCAGCACGCTCCATAATGGCTACTACTGAGCGGTAGGCAGGTGAGTCATCTGGGAGCTCAAGGAGGGAACGGCCCTCTAGGACGAAGCGCCTAACTAGCTCATCGTAGGCTATCTTGCCTAGGTAGCGGAGGCCAAGCTCCTCCTCAGCCTTCCTGCCGAGCTCATCTGGGAACTCATAGCCACCGACCAGATAGATGTGGCCGTACTCTATCCTAACGCCCTCTATGACCTTAACTGCCCGCTTAACGTGCTCAAATGCCTTCTTAGATGGATCTAGGAGCTCAAATATATCATCAAACCTTGAGCTTATACGCCTGTTCAGCTGCTCTAAGCCAGCTGGCGAATCTATGAGCACGTACTTGTAGTTCCTAGCTATACGCTCAATAGCACCCTTCAGAGCTGCATCTGGCGTGCAGTAGCAGCCCTCAGTGTACTTCGTCCCAATGGTTATGAAATCAAAACCCTCCCCCTCGTATATGCCTTCCTCCCAGATGGCGCTCTCCATGCGCTCAGATGGGGGAGCACCGTAGAGCGTCCCACTGGCCTCGAAGAAAGTTTCAATTACTAGGTCCGTTATGGTCTTCTTGCCCTCTGCCTCCATATCAACGCCAACCATGTAGCCAAGGCACTGGTCGGGGTCAGCATCAACGAGCAGGAGGGGCGTTTCACCTACCTCAATTAAGTACTTTGCTACTAGGGCTATGAAGGTGCTCTTCCCAACGCCTCCCCTGCCCATTGAGGCCAGTATCTTCATGCCCTAGCTGGTGCTAGGGCTCAGCCTTAAGCCTTTCCCACCACATGGCCTACCGAGCTCTGGTCGTGTAGCGAGGCCTTGAGTGCCTCCTGGCCTTCCTAGCACCCTTCCTCCTCGGCTTTGGCCTCTTAGGTGGCATGAGGCAGGCGAGCTTGTAATCGCTAGAGGACGGTAGGAAGCGAACTACGCCCCTTAGGCTTAGCTCAAGGAGGGCGCTATCTAGCTCATCTGGTGCTAGGCCCGTTGTGCCCACGAGCTCCTCCCTGCTCATCCCACCTGGGTTATCCACTAGGGCCTCAACTACCTTTAGCTCCACACGGGAGAGGCTAGCTTGGGCGCTTGGGAAGACGTAGAGCACGACCTTGCCCTTAACGACCTGCTTAGCCTCACCGTGCTGGCAGAACCTAGCTAGGAGGGCTTCTGCCTCCTCTAGGCTAAGGCCAAGCTCCCTCATAACAATGGCCTTCGTTAGGACACCACCATACCTAGTTGCCAAGCTAAGAAGCCTTACGTCTAGCCTCCTAGCCCTTGGCGGGGGCCTAGGGCCAGCCAGGGGGCATGTCATAAATGGCACTCCTATTAGGATAGCATACGGTATGGCTACCCAGGGGCCTAATGGGTTCTGTAGCAGGAAGGCAAGGATACCGAGGGCCAATAGGGCAGCATCTGATGCCAGGATGTGCTTAAGGGAGGCATTAACAGCCCTATGTGCTATAACCAGGGCAAATGAGCCATAGAGGCTGGCTAGGAAGGCTAGGAAGAAGGCCTCGTAGGAACTCATGCTAAGTAGGAGCGGACCAGTTATAGCTACCATCATGGATATGAACGTAGCTACGCCATCTGCTACTGCCTCTTGCCTATTCAACCCTCATGTAGGAATTACACGGGGGATTATTTAAGCATGCCCTACTATTCCATTAGGCTAGCATAGCTCAGCTATTTAGGCCAGTACCCCATGGCTAGGGGGCAAGGGAGGGCCTTTGGAGGGGCAGGAGGGCTGGCTACCAGGGCCAGATCCAGCGGGGTACTTCCCCTACCCTAGCTTTAGGCGGTACCAACGGGATGTAATTGCCTTTGCCTACAACGTGCTGGTGAGGGGCCAGATAGGCCTTGTAAATGCGCCCTGTGGGATAGGGAAGAGCATAGCCATCCTAACTGCCTACTTAATGGCTAGGGATACCGCTCTGCCCAGGGAAGAAGCAAAGCTAATGGTCCTAACGAGGACGAAGGCCCAGCTTGAGATATACGTACGTGAGGTAAGGCGGATTAGGGAGAAGCTTGGCCGTGAGCTAAGGGCTGCTGTCTTCGCTAGCAGGAAGGACATGTGCCCCCTCAAGCTAGATAGGCCATCGCTAGCTAAGGCGAGGTACAAGGACTTCCTCAGGACCTGCAGGGAGCTCAGGCGTGGGAAGAGGGCCGTATGCCCATACTATGAGGCCACGTATAGATCCCGCTTCAAGCTCAGCTCAGCCACTAGGGCTGCGGTTGAAAGGGCGCTTAGGCTTGGAGCTGCCTTGCCAAGCGAGATCCTAGAGATAGGGAGGGACCTCGGCGTCTGCTCTTACGAGGTCGTGAAGTGCATGGCTAGGAGGGCCGATATGCTGGTTGGGAACTACAACTACCTGCTGCTGGAGCCAGTTAGGGATGCCATCCTGTGGAGGTTTGGGGCCGACCTACCTGAGCTTAACTGCGTAGTGGATGAGGCCCACAACATAGATAAGTGGGCAGTTGAGGTCATGTCAGACGACATATCTAGCGTATCCTTCAGCAGGGCTGCGAGGGAGGCAGAGGAGTACGAGGTCCGTGATGGTGGCCTCATGGAGCTCATGGCCGATTACGTAGATAAGCTAGGCCAGGAGACCTACAGGCTCTACGGCCCTGATTACGAGCGCCTAATAGATCCAGGGCTAGTGGCTGAGGACGTATTGAGCAAGCTTGGCCTCACGAGCAGGCGTGTCCTCATGGCCCTCCTACGCTCCCTCGAGGCCGAGGGCGATAAGATTAGGCTTGCTAGGGCAGAGGAGGGGGAGGCTGCTATATCGTACGTTGGCCGTTGCGCAAGCTTCCTCATAGACTTCCTAAGCTTCTCTGGCCGTGAGTTCGCCCACTACTCACTAGCCGTGGAGAGGGATGGCAATGTAAGGGGGCGCATAGGGCTTAGGTGCCTTGACCCATCTATTACCGCAGGCATACTAAATGAGCTACGCTCAGTAATACTGATGAGCGGGACTCTCTGGGAGCCAGATTACTACATTGAGGTCCTAGGCCTAGATAGATCTAGGACGCAGTTCCTAAGCGTCCCAAGCCCATTCCCAAGGTCCAGTAGGCTCCTGTTAGTAGATAAGGCCGTTTCAACGAAGTATGAGCGTAGGGTTGAGGCTGAGTTCAATGCCATAGCTAGGAGGCTAAGTGCCATAATAAGGGCAATTGGAGGTAGGGTAGCCGTTTACTTCCCCTCCTACGATGTCATGCACGAGGTCCTAAAA
>DQYM01000172.1 GCA_011040545.1 Candidatus Bathyarchaeota archaeon
GAGGTGATGGCGATGGTGCTGCTTGATGTCAGGGACCTAAGGACGTACTTCTTCACGTTCAGGGGGGTCGTTAAGGCAGTAGATGGTGTGAGCTTTAAGGTTGAGAAGGGCAAGACCTTTGGCCTAGCAGGTGAATCTGGCTGTGGAAAGAGCACAACGGCCTACTCCATCATAAAGCTCGTCCCACCACCAGGTAGGATAGTCGGTGGCCAGATACTGCTAGATGGGAAGACGGATATCGTTAAGATGAGCGAGGAGGAGGTCAGGCGTAAGGTCAGGTGGAAGCGGATAAGCATGGTATTCCAGGGGGCCATGAATGCCCTCAACCCCGTTTACACCATAGGCAAGCAAATCTGCGAGGTACTGACCTACCACGCTGGCATGACGAAGCACGAGGCCCTTGAGAGGGCTAAGGAGCTCCTGAAGATGGTTGGCCTTGAGCCAGATATCGTAAAGCGCTACCCACATGAGCTCAGCGGCGGCATGAAGCAGAGGGCCTTCATAGCTATGGCCCTAGCCCTAAACCCAGACCTCATAATCTGCGATGAGCCTACGACAGCCCTTGATGTGGTCGTTCAAGCCCAGATACTTAACCTCCTAAAGCAGCTCCAGGAGAAGTTCAAGATGAGCATCATAATAATAACGCACGACCTAGGCGTTATAGCTGAGCTAGCAGATGACATAGCCATAATGTACGCAGGCAAGATAGTTGAGAAGGCTCCATCTGAGAAGATATTCCTTGAGCCAGCCCACCCATACACGAGGGGCCTCATAAGTAGCGTGCCGAGGCTGACCAAGCGTGTTGAGATAACGTGGATACCTGGCCTACCGCCCGACCTAGCGAACCCACCACCTGGCTGCCGATTCCACCCAAGGTGCAAGGAGGCCATGGACATCTGTAAGAAGGAGGAGCCACCAATAGTTAAAATAGGGCCAGACCACGAGGTAGCTTGCTGGCTGTATGGGTGATGGGTATGGGCCGTGAGAAGGCTGCTGCCCTAGGCCCCGAGGCCATAGAGGAGATAATAAGTGCAAAGCCAGGCCGTATAATGTACGTGAGGAACTTAGTTAAGTACTTCTTCCTGAGGAGGGGGATAATTGAGTTCCTAACTGGCAAGCCACCTAGGTCCGTAAAGGCAGTTGATGGCGTTAGCTTTGATGTAAAGCCAAAGGAGATATTTGGCCTAGCAGGTGAATCTGGCTGTGGAAAAACGACTACTGGCAAGGTAATAACGAGGCTCTACGACCCAACTGCAGGCACCATCCTGTACAAGCCAAGCAAGGAGATACTTGCTGCCCTTGAGGACATATCAGGCGGTAGGGTACGGGTCCACGATGGCTACGTGGATATTGCTTCTATCCCACGTAAGTGGTTCAAGCCCCTTAGGCGTGAGATACAGATGATATTCCAGGACCCGTATGGTGCCCTAAACCCGAGGATGCGTGTAGGTGATATTCTAGAGGAGCCGCTGCTGGTCCACGGCATAGGCAGCCCTGAGGAGAGGAAGGAAGCCATCCTAAAGGCCCTTGAGGACGTTAGGCTGGTCCCACCTGAGGAGTTCATTGGGCGATACCCACACATGCTATCAGGTGGCCAGAGGCAGAGGGTAGCCATAGCGAGGGCACTTATACTTGGTGCTAAGTTCGTGGTGGCAGATGAGCCAGTTAGCATGATAGATGTATCCCTTAGGGCAGAACTCCTAAAGCTGATGATGAGCCTTAGGGATAGGTTTGGGCTAACCTACCTATTCATAACGCACGACCTAGCTGTAGCTAGGTACCTATGCGATAGGATAGCCATAATGTACTTGGGCAAGATAGTTGAGATAGGGGATGCAGATGACGTGATAGATAACCCACTACACCCGTACACGGAGGCCCTTATATCTGCCATACCTGAGCCAGATCCATCAAACCGTGCTAGGCTTAGGAAGGTGCCGATTAAGGGCGAGGTGCCAAGTGCCGTCTTCGTCCCATCTGGCTGCCGATTCCACCCAAGGTGCGTTGTCCTTGATGAGCACCCTGAGCTAAGGGAGAAGTGCTGTAAGGAGGAGCCACCGCTAGTTGAGGTAAAGCCAGAGAGGTACGTGGCCTGTTGGTACGTGATGAAGAAGTAAGGCCTGGCCAGTAGCCTAAGGCCCCCTGGCCTCCCCCATCCAGAATAGCCTCATTAGGACTAGGGCTGAGACGATTATGGTTAGGAAGAAGGATGGGATAGCCAGCAGGGCGTAGGGCTTGTGCTCCTCGTACACCTCAAAACATAGTTGGACGTGAGCTTCCTCGGACTTTGGGTTCTGTATGAGCACGTAGCTTGGGTCCCTTACTATGATCTCGTCTTCCTCGCTAGCCAGGTAGTCGCTAGGCAGCTCACCCGTCCTCTCGTAGGTCCAGTACTGCCTGTAGGTAAGGACATAGACCTTAACCCCCTCTGGGATATGGCCACTGACCCTTACTATACCGCTAAATGGCTCCTCAACTATGAAATCCAGCTTGTAGGCTGGGACGGTGTACTCCCTTACTTCCTCGCCAGCGAACTTAACTTCCGTGATCATGGATATGGCCACGAGGGCTACGCTTAGGATGGCGAGCAGGCCTATGAATGGCCACCTCAAGTACAGCTTCATGCTCCCACCTCACTTCGCCCCTGCTCTTAAAAGATTGTCGGACGAGGGGGCCACTAGCCTACCCGCTGGGGGTTAGGGCTTGCCTTAGCACTTAGACTATGATTACGTTATCTACATCAAAGTACCTCTTAGCGAGGAGGCGGAGCTTCTCAGCATTCCGACCATTCTTGCCTATGGCCCTTGCCTTATCCCTTGGATCTACGTTTATAACGACTATCTTCCTACCATCTGGTCGCTCGGTCAGCCTTATCCCATGGACCTTAACTGGCCTAAGGGCACCGATTAAGA
Organism: Candidatus Bathyarchaeota archaeon; assembly: GCA_011040545.1. Taxonomy (GTDB): domain Archaea; phylum Thermoproteota; class Bathyarchaeia; order EX4484-135; family EX4484-135; genus EX4484-135. The sequence continues at coordinate 2,913 of DQYM01000172.1, forward strand.
ACTCCCTTAGGTCATCACAGTACTCTACGACCTCAAGCCTCCTCCTCATGACCTTCTCAAGCAGCTTTATCTTATGGCCACCTCGCCCAACGGCTAGGCCCACATCCCCCTTCTTGACAACGAAGATTATCCTATTGTTCTTATCATCTACTATGCAGTCCTCTACGCTGGCACCTGTAGCTGCTTGAAACAGGGCTATTAGGCCCATCTCCTTTGCGGTTAGCCTAACCCTCGGCCTCCCAGCCACGCTACTCCACCTCCTCTCCCTCAAGCCCAACGAGCTCCATTATCTTGGATAGGCCTGGGTCCCTTATGGCTAGGGCAGCTACCATAAATGGCTTACCACATACCTGGCCTAGGTCCCAGCTTGAGCCCTTGAACTCAACAACGGGTATGCCAGATAGTCGGGCGTAGTACTCTATATCCGACCTTATGTGGGCTGGGCAGTTCTCAGCCACCACGATTAGCTTGGCCTTGCCGAGCTTAGCAGCTTTTATCGTGCTCCTTGAGCCAAGCAGCACCTTGCCAGTCCTCACGGCCATGTTTATGGCCTTGGCAAGCTCTGCCATGGACATCAGCTCTCCCTCCTCATGGCCCTTAGGTCCATGTACAGCGTTACCGCCCCAGTTCCAACTGGGATCGGCTGGCCTATTAGTATGTTCTCAGTTACGCCCTTGAGTGGGTCTACCTCGCCCCTAACGGCTGCATCAACTATGTTGGCCATGGGCGTCTCAAAGGCAGCCCTAGCTAGGACGCTTGCCTTCTCACCAGCCACGCCGTGGCGCCCTATCTGCCTTATGACGCCAGTATTGGTCATTATGTCGGCTACGAGCATTATGTGCCTTATATCAACATCTAGGCCCTGTTCTACTAGGACGCCCCTTGCCTCCTTTATTATGGCGTTCCTAGCAGCCTCAATGCCCAGAACGCTTGCTATCTCATGTATATCGTTCGTGCTGACCCTAGTTGGATCTACACCCTCAACCTCAAGGACGCCACGTAGGTTAGAGCCCTCCGTCTTTATGAACCACTCGTCAGCAGCCTTATCGTGATCAACTATTACCCTGGTTATGCCAGGCACGCCCTTTATGTGGATTGAAGCTGGCTTCTCAAGGAGCTTCTTTACAACACGGGCCCTCTCCTTATCATCTCTAGGCCAGATGTATATCTTACCATCCTCAACTTCTATCTCGCACTTCAGGTTGGCCCTCAGCGCCTCAATTACCTCCTCAAGGCTAACCTCCCTATCTGCCATCATATCCTCATCTAGCTCTATCACGAAGCCCTCACGGCCAGCCTCAGCGTACTTGTTTATGGATCTAGCAACCGTCTTTATGGTCGTGTGGACTATCCTAGCAGCGACCTCCCTGGCCTTCTCCTTTGACTTCCTGTGCTCATCATCAAGCCTTATCTCCATTATCGGCGTTGATGGCCTACGGCGTGCATCTACTATCTCTATTAGCCTTGGTAGGCCAAGCGTTACGTTCATCTCCCTTACACCAGCGTAGTGGAACGTCCTTAGCGTCATCTGGGTGCCTGGCTCACCTATGGATTGAGCAGCTACAACGCCAACTGCCTCACCTGGCTCTACAAGAGCCCTCTTGTAGCGTACGACAGCTAGCTCTATGGCCCTATCAACGCCTTCCTTGCTCAAGCCAGAGGCCCTCAGCTTACGCCTTAGCTCCTCAACGAGGGCAGGCGTTAGCTCTGGGGCTACCTCCTCTAGGCGCTCCTCTATGTAGCTCTCTGGGGCTGGCTCCCCAACGCCTAGCTCAAGCCTCACCTGCTCTATGAGCCTAGCTACGTTAACGGCCCTCCCGTGGTCGCTCTTGGCTGGATCAACGCCATCCTCACCGTAGCGGAACTGGACTATGCGGCCAGTTGGCGTCCTAACCGTGCCATCGTACTCGACCTTAAGGTGCTCAAGGGCGTGGATGAGCCTACGCTGCATGTAGCCACTCTGCTGCGTCCTAACGGCGGTATCAACTAGGCCATCACGGCCACCCATAGCGTGGAAGAAGAACTCAACGGGGTCTAGGCCATCCCTGAAGCAGGAGTAGACGAAGCCACGTGCCTTAGGTGATACATCACCTGGCTTGAAGTGGGGTAGCGTGCGGTTTGTGTAGCCACGCTTGATCCTACGGCCCCTCACGGATTGCTGGCCAAGGAGGGCGGAGAGCTGGGTTATGTTAAGTGGGTTGCCCCTAGCGCCCGTCCTAGTCATTATCATGCCAGCATTATCCATGTCAAAGTACTTGATAGCTACATCACCAGCTTCCTTCCTGGCATTAGCGAGCTTGCTCATAATGCGGTCCTCAAGGCTCTCCTCAAGCGATTTCCCTGGCACTGGCTCTAGAGTCCCAGCCTTGAACTCCTCTATGAACTTATTTACGTCCTTCTCAGCCTTACCTAGGATCTCCCTTATCTCCTCAATTGCCCCCTCTGGCAGCTTTAGCTCATCGTAGCCGTACGTAAAGCCCTTCATGGTGCCGAAGACGTTAAGCATACGGCATAGCCTGTTCAGGAAATCACGAGCGAACTCAGTCCCGTAGTCCTTAACGAGTCTATGTAAGAGGCCCTCGCTCTGTTCAGTACCTATGGCGTTCTTATCTATGGCACCGCAGATCAGTTCGCCATTCTTTATCACCACATAGGCATCATATGGGCACTTCTCCTTCAAGCACTTCTTACACGAACGGCATATCTTAGCCTTGAAGGTGTAGTTGAAGTCCTTTGGCAGGAATATGCTGAATATGCGCTTGCCCGACCAAAGCTCCACTGGCTCCTTTACATCTGGCTCTGGGAGGGGGCCATCGTAGCCTGCAGCAACTAGTAGCCTGCAGACCTCCTCCTTAGTTAGGTATGTGGACTTGCGGGTAAGTAAGTAGGCCATGGAGAGGAAGTCCCTTATGGCACCTATTATTGGCCCACCGAACCTTGGCGATAGTATGTGGTCCTGGACCTGTAGTAGCAGCCTTGCCTCTGCCCTAGCCTCCTCGCTCTGTGGGACGTGCAGGTTCATCTCATCTCCATCAAAGTCAGCGTTGTAGGGTGGACAGACGCATAGGTGGAGCCTAAATGTCTTGTAGGGTAGGACACGGACCCTATGGGCCATTATTGACATGCGGTGTAGCGAGGGCTGTCGGTTGAAGAGCACTATATCGCCATCCATTAGGTGCCTCTCCACAATCCACCCTGGCCCTAGCTGCTCAGCTAGCTCATCCCTGTTCTTCACGAACTCAAGCCTATGCCTCACGCCCTTTGGGCTGATTACGTACACAGCGCCAGGGTACTTCTCTGGCCCATTCCTAACTAGCTCCTTCATCTGCTCAAGGTTCCACAGCGTTACACGCTCGGGGACCGTTAGCTTCTTAGCTACTTCCTCAGGCAC
>DQYM01000130.1 GCA_011040545.1 Candidatus Bathyarchaeota archaeon
GCGGGCACTGCCTCGGAACTGGCTTCGTTAGTTTTTTAAACCTGCGTTTAACAGCAAGTATGGTGGGCGATGGGGGGGAATATACTAGCCTTTGATAACGGCACGGGCTTCATGAAGGTAGGCTTCGCTGGGAGGAAAAAGCCCAGCTGCGTGTTTCCTACCATGCTGGGCACCCCCGTAGTTGGTAAGAGGGTCGTAGGCCTGAAGAGCATGTTGCAATTATCAAGGCCCGTGAAGAGAGGCACCATTGAGAACTGGGATGTGATGAAGACGTTATGGGAGTTCGCATTTAAGCTGTTGAAGGTTACGCCGTCCGAGTGCAAGGTGCTCCTCACGGAGCCCCTCTTCACACCTGATAAAACGAGGGAAAAAGTCGCTAAGATAATGTTTGAGGAGTTTAATGTTAGAGCTCTTCAAATCGAGGTTCAACCGCTGCTCGCCCTGTATGCGTACGGGAAGAACACAGGCATGATCGTGGATATAGGCCATGGGCTTACGCAGTTGGTCCCAATATACAGGGGCTTCATCATCCCAAAGGCCGCAAGAATAGTACCGCTCGGCGGCCAGGACATAACCACGTACCTCATACGATTGCTGATGCACAGGGGTTACTACCTAACTACTATAATGGGGATGGAGATAGCGAAGGAGATCAAGGAGAGGCTATGCTATGTAGCCTTAGATCCAAGGGAGGAGGCTGAAAGGATGAGGAGGAGGGCGTGGCCAGAGGACCTCTACACTGGTATAGCCGAGGAAGGGACGGAGATAAAGAGGGCTAAGGGCACGTACAGGCTTATCGATGGGACCGTGATAAGGTTAGAAGAAGAGGTATTCCTCGCACCCGAAGTCCTCTTCAATCCATCGCTGATCGGAGCGGACATCAAGCCTCTACCAAGCCTCATCATCGATAGCATCATGGCGTGCGATATAGATCTGAGGAAAGAGCTGATAAAGCATATAATCCTGTGCGGTGGGACGAGCATGCTTAAGGGCCTCCCCAAGAGGTTAATGAAGGAGCTGGTAAATGGCCTTAGGGAGAGGGGCATTAGGACCACGCCGAAGGTGGTAACTCCAAAGCTAAGGGAGATATTTGTGTGGATAGGCGCCTCTAAGCTGGCCTCCCTCGTGGAGGAGAGAGACCTATGGGTCTACAGAGAAGAATATGAGAAGCATGGGATACGCATCCTCCGTGAAAAACTTGCGCCAGCACAGGCAAAGCTCGGGGGCGGCATGGGTAGGGCTGAATTCCTCATGTAGCTCGCATATAATCAGGAGGGGGGTGGGCCTTGGGAGATGAAGTCGATATCCTCGCCCTGATGGAGCGTGAGGAAGGGCGCAAGAAGCTCGTGAGGGGCTACAAGATATTGGGCTTTGAGGAGAACCCCCTCGTGCCGTGCAGGGGCGTCGTCGCTAAGCTTGATGCAGAGCTGGGCGATGTGATACCCGTACTATTCCTGATGAACATTGGGAAGGCCTCCTACATCCCAGGCGAGAAAGTGCTGACCATCAGGGAGGGTGGGCGCCTGATAACCTTCTACCCCGATGGGCGTGTAAGCCTCAACAGGGCATGGACGGAAGAGGCAGCGAGGCGGGCCTTAGACGATGTAGTGAAGATGGTAAATGAGGCCTATGCGGAGCTCTTGCGCTACGGCCCGCCCGATGAGGAAGAACTTAGGAGGGCCTTGAGGCTCAGCTGGAAAGATGTTCTTGATGTCCTGCCTGGGGAGAACTGTGGTAAATGTGGCCGTGAGACCTGCTATTCATTTGCAATAGATGTCTTGCGTGGAAAGGCAAGGCTCTCAGAATGCACTCCCCTTATCAAGAGCTGGGAGAGGACCTCGAAGGCCCGTGAGAGGCTTGGGCATAGGATTGCAAGGGCCCTCGGCCTTTAGACATGAGGCAGATGGCTAAGCTGTTGGGAGATGGGGCTCCATTTTAAACACCCTTGGGTTCCGTGAGCAACCGCTCGGCTTCAGCTAACCCCTCATCCTATTGAGCTTAACATGATTATAATAACATAAAAACATAAATCTGAGTGTGAGGTAGCCATGAAGGGTGGGAGAGCCAATGGGCTATATAGAGGAGGAAGAGTTCTTAGATACGCTGGTGGTAGATAGCGAGGGCTACATCTGCGGGCGGGTAGCATCCTTTGAGATAGCTCCAGATAAGGTGATGATGCGCTTGTATAAGGAGGTCGTGGAGGAGCGGGAGGTAGTTGACCTTGATAAATTAAAGCAAGAGTTGATGCTACGCTTGTTCGGTAAGATAGATCCAAGGCTTGAGCCAAAGCTCTACCAGAGGATAAGGAAGGACCTAAAGCTACCACCAGACTCAGTTATAGGTGAAACAGAGCTAGTAAGCTACGCCCGCCTCCTGGCCCTGGATATACCTATGAAGGTCGTAACGACCAAGACCAAGAGGCCAGTTGAGGAGCCAGTAGACCTAGATATGGTGGACTGCATGAATGAAACACCACTTGGGAAGTGCATACTGCTTAAGACACCTTGGGAGGCTGAGAGGCGTGGCCTACCGCTTATGGATTTCGTGCCGTACAAGAGCACGGCTGAGATAAAGGGCATGTTGGTCATAGATAGTGATGCGAAGATAGTCGGCCATGCTGAACGCATACTGATAGGCAAGCCACTTGGCCTTAGGATAGCAGTTGAAACTGTCAAGGAGGTTGAGGAAGTAGATTTTGAAGCCCTCTATCAGGGCCTGCTTAGGTACTACAAGAAGCCTAAGAAGCTCATAAAGAGGGTAGCTCATGATCTTGGCATAAGGCCTGAGATGGTAGGTAAGGAGCAGATAATAGCTTGGGCCGAGAGGCTGAACCTACCCATACCTAAGAAGAGGGAGACGAGGGTCATGAGGGAGATGACGCTAGACATCCCCTGGACCTTGATAAAGAAGATAGGTGATGTGATCATACTAAGCAGGCCAATAGAGGAGCTGAGGATGAAGGGGATGCCAGTAGCCGTTGGCCCAACGGAGGAAGTTGAGAGGCGAGAGGTAGCATTACCTAGAAACCGAACTTCCCAACCCTCCCAAGCAAGTTCATCAGGATAGGCATGAGGTCCTTCCCCCTTAGCCTACCTAGGCCACCAGTAGCGCAGGATACCTCATCAAACTTCTCCACGCCATCGGGCCTCACCTCTGGCCCAGCTAGGACAACGGGCACTGGATCACCCTCATGCTTCCCCGTCCTAAGCGATGTCGTGTGGTCAGCAGTTATGAGCACGTAGGTATCGCTATCTAGGTCAAGGGCCCCTAGGGCATGGCCAAGGGCCTCATCTATACGCTCTATCAGCTCTACCTTCTTACCAACTGCGTGGTCGTGGCTTGCTAGATCGGTTGCCTTCACATGGAGGAATACGAAATCAGTGCCACCCTCTAGCTCCCTCACGGCCCAGGAGAACTTCGCATGTAGGTCCGTATCATAGGAGCCCGTTGCGCCAGGGACATCAAGGGGCCTTAGGCCAGCAGCCCTACAGACACCCCTTACGAGGGGGACAGCTGAGATACAGGACCCCCTTATGCCGTATAGCTCCCTCAGCGTCCTCAACCTCGGCCTGATCCCCGCACCTCTAAATAAGATGGCATTTGCTGGCTTAGGTAGCTCCTTGTTCAGTGGGTGTGCCTCAAGGGCCTCCCTAAAGGCCCTAGAAAGGGCATTTACTATCTCAGCCGTCCTCCTGGCCTCGGGGCTGTTATCAAGTGGCCTACACTCCACTATGGGCCTGCCGATCTCACCTGGATCCGTATCGGAAACTGCCCTTGATAGGCCCTCGCCCCTTAGGACCACTACGGCCCTGTGCTCTACCGTTGGCACGAGCTCCACAACCACGTTGAACTTAGAGCCAACATCCCTCGCCACTGGCCCTAGGGCCTCAGCAAGCTCAGCAGCATGCTCGCTCCTTATCCGCCCTGCACGCCTATCCACGATTAGGCCAGATGGGCCTACGGTTGCGAAGTTGCACCTAAAGGCCACATCCTCTGGCCCTAGATCTAGGCCAGCGCCAAGGGCCTCAAGCCCACCTCGCCCAGTGTAGTGCTCGTAGGGGTCGTAGCCAAGCAGGGCCATGTTAGCTACATCACTGCCAGGTGGCACGCCAGGGGCAACTGGATCCACTATGCCAGTTATGCCACGCCCAGCTAGGGCATCCATATTGGGCGTTTCTGCTACCTGGAGGGGCGTCCTACGGCCTAGCTCCCTAACTGGCCTATCTGCCATGCCATCGCACACCACGAAGAGGGCCTTCAATCTAGCCACCCAGCAGCCTGCCCACGGGGCTGGATAAGGATTGCCCAAGCCCTGTCGGTTGGGTAATTCTTTTAAGCCCCCTTTGCTCAAGTGGGCAAGCGGTGGTAATTATTGCCAAGGTAAGGGTGAGCCGTGAGGAGTGGTCAAGCCGTTTTAGCGAGTGGTATAGGCGCATGTTGATGGAAGCAGGCATCATGGACTACCGCTACCCCGTGAAGGGCTGTGGCGTCTGGCTGCCCTATGGGTTCAAGCTGAGGAAGCTCATCCTAGATATAATGAGGGGGCTCCTAGATAGCACTGGCCACCAGGAGGTCCTCTTCCCAACGCTGATACCTGAGGACATGCTGGCTAAGGAGGCGGAGCACATAAGGGGATTTGAGGAGGAGTGCTTCTGGGTAACACATGGTGGCCTCAAGCCCCTGGGCACGAAGCTAGCCCTAAGGCCAACTAGCGAAACGGCCTTCGGCCCTATGTTCAAGCTCTGGATACACTCACATGCTGACCTACCCATGAAGCTATACCAGGTCGTGAACATGTTCCGCTATGAAACGAAGGCCACCCGACCACTCATAAGGATGCGTGAGGTCCTGACCTTCAAGGAGGCCCACACCTGCCATGCCACGCCTGAGGAGGCTGAGCGGAACATCAGGGAGGCCATAGGCATATACAAGCGATTCTTTGATGCCCTCGGCGTGCCCTACCTCATATCAAGGCGACCTGAGTGGGATAAGTTCGCAGGGGCCGTATACACGATCGCCTTTGATACCATAATGCCAGATGGGCGTGCCATGCAGATAGGCACGGTCCATAACCTAGGCCAGAACTTCTCAAGGGCCTTTGAGATAACCTATGAGCGACCTGATGGCACGCATGAGTTCGTATGGCAGACATGCTATGGCATATCTGGCCGTGTAGTAGCAGCCGTGATGGCCATTCATGGGGATGACCATGGCCTAGTCCTGCCGCCGAGGGTTGCGCCCATACAGGTCGTCGTAGTGCCAATACCGTTCAAGGGGGCTGAGGAAGCCGTTTACCAAGCGAGCAGGGAGGTTGCCGAGCGATTGAGGGAGGCTGGCCTAAGGACCTACTTGGACGAGAGGGCTGATGTAACGCCAGGCGAGAAGTTCTACTACTGGGAGCGGAAGGGCGTGCCCGTTCGTGTTGAGATAGGGCCAAGGGATGTGGAGAGGCAACAGGCAACGCTCGTCAGGCGTGATACGCTGGACAGGAGTGAGGTGCCCATAGCTAAGGTAGCAGAGGCAGTTAAGGCGCTACTAAAGCATCTTACTGAGGCCCTAAGGGAGCGTGCTTGGTCGTGGATGAAAGAGCGAGTAAAGCCAGCAGTGGGTGTAGAGGAGGCAAGGGAGTTCCTTGAGGCTAGGGGCGGTGTAGTTGAGCTGCCCTGGTGCGGTGATGATGAGTGTGGCCAACGGCTAGAGGAGGAAGTAGATGCCCGTGTCCTCGGCACGCCAGAGGACGTTGAGGCTAAGCCCCTAGGGCCATGCCCAATATGTGGTCGTGAGGCAAAGACCGTCCTAAGGATGGCTAGGACTTACTAAGCCAGGCCAGGCTCTTCTCACATGAGCAGCTTGAGGGCCTCACGCCCCTTCATGCCCTCCCTTATGCCAAGCTCCCTCGCCTTGCTGGTGCAGGCCCTTACCTGCCCCTCAAGCACGTCCTCAAACGTGCGGACGCCTGATATCACACAGGCTGCGACGCCAAGGCGCTCTGCTACATCTATGGCTAGGTAGCCACACATGATGAAGCCCCTGTTAGCCACGAGGATGAGCAGCGGTGGTGAGTTCGGCAGCTCAACCCTAACGCCCAGGGCCTTCTGGCCATCTACCTCTACCTGCCCCACTAGGACGGATGGGGCCTGCATGGCCACACCCTATGCCTACTGTGGCTTTATTAGCTGGCTGGTGAACGCCAGGACC
>DQYM01000175.1 GCA_011040545.1 Candidatus Bathyarchaeota archaeon
GCGCCCTATCGTAGCCAAGCAGCTTCACGACTACGCCATACACATCGCCTGGGCCAGGCTCCATCATCTCCGCCAGCTCTTCCTCGCTAATTATCTTCCGCTTCCCCATAGCGGGCTCTGGAGAGAAGCAAGGGCTAATAAGCATTACGTTGGCGCCCCGGCCGGGATTTGAACCCGGGTCGTGCGGGCGACAGCCGCACATTCTAGACCGGGCTGAACTACCGGGGCTGCCGATTGGCAGGCTAGGGAGGGGCGATATAAAGATTTTCACGAGTTCGGCTATGCTAGCGGAGGCCTAATCGGGGTCATCCTCATCTCGCCTCCTCATGCACTCTGGGAACATTAGCTCATCAATTTCATCAAATAAGTACACTGCTGATCGCATGCTCCTCCTCGCAGCCTTAATTAGATCGCAGTACCTATCCTCATAGCGAGCTATATCACTGTAGAGTGGGAATATGCCCCCAAAGGCCCTAATGTACTTCTTGAGCTTGCTTATGAATTCCTTAACTAAGCCCTTGACCCAGTCCTTCAATCCGCTCTCTTCTTGACGTGGATTCTCGGCTATTTTCTTGAATTCTTCAACGTATGCAATGGGTATCTCAGAGGCCTTTAAGCTGAAGAAGAACTTAACTGCATTTCTTATGCCCTCATAGAGGTTCCTGGGGTTACAGGCACATTCAGCATCCATAGATAGGTCTATAGTTAGCTTCCTTATCTCATTTACGATCTCCTCATCCTTTAACACCTCCTTGATCCAGCTCGTTAATTTCTCCCTTAGCCTATCCTCTAGCTCAATTTCATCCTCCTTTAAGCTCCAGCCAATCCAGGTGAGCAGCTTCTTGACCCAGAAGAACACAATGAAGTACCTTAAGTTCTTCCTCGTAGCGTACCTACCTGTTATGGGCGTGAAGTATACAACAAGATCTGCTCTATTCCTTATGGCCTCATCTACCAGATCTGGGTAATTCGTTACGAGTATAACAAGCATCCTCTTCCTCTTGTCCCAAAGCGACATCACCCAGAAGGTGAGTTCCCTACGGGTAGAGGCCCTCTCGGTCCCCCTCTCAAACGCTATGCCCTCAGCCTCATCAAGGAACAGGATGGTGTAATCGCCTCGTGTATCTATCCAGTGCTCTATGACCCTTAGGACTTCCTTTACCTCCTCTGGATCAAGAAGGCTAGTTAGGCGCTGGCAGTTTATCCTAATGCTCTCTATGATATCTACCTCGCCCTTGAGCTTGCGTATTATCTCACTCAGCAATAACTTGTAAAGGGGCGTCTTGCCAGTACCTGGGTATCCGAACACCAAAACTAGAATGGGCCTGACATCCTCTGGATCAACACGGATCTTAGTGCTGAAGGCTAGGTAGGCAGCCCTTAGCAGTAAGTCAAACTGGTACTCATAGCCGTACAGGGAGGCGAATACACTCTTCCTTAACTCCTCTTTTACGTCCTTGATCTTCAGCCTTTCCACGAAGCCGTAGGACTCAAGGATCCTAAATATGTTTTCAACGCACTCTATGGCCCTATACGGGACCCTGCAGATCTCCCTACATAACTCCCTAAGCTTAGGGAAGCCACCGCCAGGCTCTGCTTCAAGACGAGGCAGTGGAGCCCCTTCTGGGACCTGTGGACTGCCAGCCTCCCTAGGTGGGGTATTAGGGAATATCTGGCCCCAGTTAGCACCTCGCTCGATTTCTAAGCTAAGGCACCAAGGACCCTGATCACCGTTGCCAAAGGACTCCAGTTTGGTTTCTGCTCTTATCACTTCCGTGCGCAGGAGATACTGAAGCATAGTTATGAATGGCCTTATGCCTTCACGTTTTGCTTGAACTAGATAACTCACCGTATTAGAGTAGCGTTCTTTCCTCAACTTGCCTATGAGGCCCAAGTAAAATAGCTCCCCTGCCTCAGGATCCGTATCGTAATTGTTTACTATATATGCGACGTCAGTCCCTATCTTAGATTGCCATAGCTCGTGCTCTTCTGGATCCTCTATACGCTTAAGCTCAATTTTCAGTGATCCACGCTTCCGTAGCTCATCTATTATTATCCTTAGGGGCGGGATTACATGGTAGGCCCTCCTGATGTGCTTAAGTACATTCTGTTCTGGTGGTGTATTTCCCCCTGGTGATGACATAGCCGACTAGGCCGTATGTACTTATTTAAAAGCTTTTCTACAAGCTACCCCCAACCAGCGAGGGCTAAGCCTTGGAGCAGGTGAGCAGGGGCCGTGTTGAGGTCAAGCTAGCTGGCATCGGTGGCCAGGGCGTAGTGCTAGCTAGCCATGTGCTCGCCCTCGGGGCCTTCTACGATGGCAAGTGGGTAGTCTGCACTCAGGCATATAGTGCTCGTGTGAGGGGAGGGCCAGTTGAAGCTGATGTGATCATATCCGAGCATAAGATCGGGTATCCCTTCGTGAGGAGGCCTAACATATTAGTCGTTCTAGCTGAGCCAGGCCTTAAGTTCGTGAGCTCCCTGGCTAAGGGGGGATTATTGCTAGCTGATGCCTCACTCTCCAGCGAGGTAGAGGCCTATGAGGTAAACAAGCTGGTACTACCGTTCTTTGAGGTAGCTAAGGGGGAGTGTGGTTCCCCTTCTGTAGCTAACATGGTGGCCCTAGGTGCCCTAGTCGGCCATACTGGCCTGGTGAGCAAGGGGGCCGTTGAGAAGGCCATAGGAGATAGCGTTAGTAGGGCCTACCTAGATTTGGACCTAAGGGCCTTCAGGGCTGGCTTAAGGCTGGTCGGGGAATAGGCCTACGGGCCTTCAAGATGGGTGTGGGCTACAGCTAAGGAAAAGCCATTTATTAGCCTGCGCCTTCACGCTAGCTTGGTGGTAATGCTTGGCCAGCGAGGGGGGCACTAGGGTAGAGGCTAGAGCAGAAGCTAGGGCAGGAGCCGAGAGGCATAGGCCAATGGTGCTTAAGGAGGCCTACCCCCTTAGGCCCCCATTCTCATATGCAGCCATAAAGAGGGACCCAATAACAGAGGAAATAGTATATGAGGTCGTTGAGCCAACCCTAACAGAACATGAGAAAAAGCTGTTGGAGAAGCTAAAGGAGAAGCTACTGGATGAGCTGAAGGTAGATCTAGATAGCTTTGAGAACAGGGAGAAGGCAGAGGAATTCCTTATGAAGGAGATCCTACGTGTTATAAAGAAGTACAAGATAAATGCCTCAAGGGAAACGCTTAACAAGCTATTCTACTACATGTCCCGTGATTTCATAGGCTACGGCAAGATAGAGCCCCTCATGATAGATCCACTTATAGAGGATATATCGTGTGATGGCCCTCAGATACCAATATACGTGTGGCATAGGGACTACGAGTCCATACCGACCAACGTAATATTTGAGTCCGAGGCGGAGCTCAGCTCCTTTATAATAAGGCTGGCGTACAGAGCTGGGAAGCACATATCAATAGCTAACCCAATAGTGGAGGCCCGATTGCCAGATGGTTCAAGGGCCGTCCTCACGCTTGGCACCGAGGTAACTAGGCGTGGGAGCACATTTACCATAAGGAAGTTCAGGAAGGAGCCATTCACCATAGTTGACCTAATAAGGCTGAATACCGTTTCAGCCCAGATGGCCGCTTACTTCTGGTACGTGATTGAACACAAGGCATCCATAATAGTAGCTGGTGGTATCGCTACTGGCAAGACAACGCTCTTAAACTGCCTCTCCATGTTCATAAAGCCAGAGTACAAGATAGTTACAGTTGAGGAAACACCAGAGCTAAACCTACCGCATGAGAACTGGATTGCATCTGTTACTAGAGCTGGCTATGGGCCAGAGGGGCGAGGTGCTATAACGCTATTTGACCTCGTTAAGGCAGCCCTAAGGCAGAGGCCAGATTACATCATAGTAGGTGAGGTCAGGGGTGAGGAAGCATACGTGCTCTTCCAGGCCATGGCCACAGGCCACCTAGGCTTCTGTACCATCCACGCCGAGACCATAGACCGTGTGTTCAAGAGGCTGGCCTCCAAGCCCATGAACATCCCGAAGGTGTTCTTTGAGGCCATAGATGTGCTTACCCTTCAGGTAAGGACTGAGCGCAAGGGAAGGCCGATAAGGCGGACTAAGGTAGTAGCTGAGGTAACTGGCCTCCACCCTGAAACGCTTGACCCAAAGATACTTGAGGTCTTCAGGTGGGATCCAGTTACCGACCAGCACATCTACCTAGGCCGTAGCTACCAGCTGGAGAAGATAGCTGCCGATAAGGGCATAAGCATGGATGATGTTGAGAGGGAGCTTGAGAGGCGTAGGCAGGTGCTTGAGTGGATGGTTAGGAAGAACCTACGTGATTACAAGACGGTAGCGTCCATAATCAGGGAGTACTACGCTGATCCTCGTAGGGTGCTTATGAGGGCGAGGGTGGGAGCTTGAACCTAGAGCCAGCCTACACCCTAGCCTACAGACTCTTTGGTAGGACTTCTGAGAGGCTTGAGAAGAGGTTCGCTGGCTTCTCAGAGCTAGTAAGGCGTGCTTACCTTGGCGTAGCACCAAGTGGCTACATAAGCCTGCTCCTGCTTACTGGGACCGTATCCAGTATCGTAGCATTAGCTGCTAGCTTCACGGCCCTCTGGCTTATCCTAGGCCTACCAATCTTCAGCTCCATCTTCTTCTCAGCCCTAGCCTTCGTAGGGGCCTGGCTCATCTCCCTCGGCTGCTTCTACACATACCCAATCCTGAGGGCAAGGCGCATAAGAGTGGAGGTTGAGAGGGACCTTGGCTTCATAGCTAGCTACATGGCCGTCATGGCAAGTGCTGGCGTGAACCCATATGAGATATTCAAGTCCCTAGCTAAAGGGGATATCATACCATCTATAACGCCCATAGCAGCTACCATAGTTAGGGATGTGGAGTTCCTTGGCTTTGATGCCCTCTCAGCTATAATGAGGGCTGCTAGGCTCTCGCCATCCGCTAGGTTGAGGGTGTTCCTTGATGGCATCGTGGCTACCATACATACTGGTGGCGACCTGGCTTCATACCTACGTGGTGCTATGGAGGAGGCCCTTAGGACAGAGAGGATCAGGCTAAGGGAGATGGCGGAAACCCTCTCCGTCTTTGGGGAGGCCTTCGTTGCCCTCTTCGTAGCTGGCCCCATATTCATAACCATAATGCTGACCTTAATGGCCATCCTAGGTGGGACGGGAGGCATAGACCCGATAAGCATACTCATGCTCCTGATATATGCCCTAATGCCCCTTGCTGGTATTGCCATGCTAGTTGTAGCAAAGGCCCTCACACCAGGGGGATGAGAGTTGCCGAAGATCAAGAGCAGCATTAAGCAAGCAGCGGGTGCTGTTTCCATCCTCCTGTTCTTCATCCTCGTATTCTTTGCCCTAATGAACTATGGCTTCTGGAGCCCTCTCTTCCACCAGATACTAAACTTAGCCTTGATAGTGGCTATACTCCCTATCACGGTGCTTGATACTATAGACCTCAGGTGGAGGAGGGCCATAGATAAGGCACTGCCTAGGTTCCTAGAGGGCATAGCCCATGCCCAGCTAACTGGCCTAACGCTCCTAAGGGCCTTTAAGGAAGCTGGCGAGGGGGTAACTGGCCCCCTGAGGGATGAGGTAAGGCTGATGATGGCTAAGATATCCTGGGGCATGGAGTTTGAAGATGCACTTAAGCTTTTCATGGAGAGGGCCGATACGCCACTAGCTAGGAGGATCGCCACGCTCATAATAGAGGCCAATAGGTCTGGGGGCGTTGTTGAGCGTATATTCTCGCCCCTCGCCCAGGCCACTAGCACCTTCCAGGCTATGGAGGAGGAGCGGAAGGCCCAGCTGAAGCCCTATGTATTCATAACGTATATATCCTTCGTGATATTCCTCGTCATAGTCTACGTGCTCTACACATCCTTCTTCGTCCCTCTCACGGGACTAACTGGCATGGGTGGCTTTGGCGTGGTAGTATTACCGATAAACCTCGCCTGGATGCTGCTATACCACATGGGCATCGTGCTAGGTACGTTCAGTGGCCTCATAGCTGGGGTTCTTAGCGAGGGAAGGGCGCTAAGTGGCCTAAAGCACGTAATCATCATGCTAACGCTTACGTTCTTCGTCTTCAGGGAGATGGTAGCACCTGGTTGGCTATGGAGCCTAATAGGGCTGGCCTAGGGCTAGGCCAGAGGCC
>DQYM01000180.1 GCA_011040545.1 Candidatus Bathyarchaeota archaeon
CTCTCAGATTACTACGGGCGTAGGAAGCCATTTATGGTATGTGGGTTCACGGCCTCAGCCATCTCAATAGCCCTTATGGCCATGAGGAACTACGATATCTGGGCCCTAATCGGCTCCTACGTAGTTAGCTGCTTTGCCTGGGGCGTGGCCTACCCAGCCTACATGGCTGCCCTAACTAGCGATCCTGAGAGGGAGAAGGCAACCACGCTCTTCTCCTTCGTGAGTTCTATATCATGGGCACTTGGCGTATCCGTGATGGGACCTGCTGAAGCCAGCCTTGGGCCAGGTGGTGTTTTCATGCTGTGCCTTGCCGTAACGCTTACCTTCCCAGCAACCTTAATGGCCTACAGGGAGAAGCCACTTCCGAGGAAGGAGGAGCCACTAGGCCACTATGTTAAGCTTACCTTCATGCCTAAGTTCAGGGCGGAGAGGGGCTTTGGCTTCTTCCTCCTAGCAGCCTTCCTAAGCTGGCTTGGCCTCCAGTGGGCGAGCATAGCTAGGGTAAAGCTCTACGAGCTCGTGGGCTTCTCAAAGACCACGGTTGGCCTCATCTGGGCTACCAGCTCAATCATATCTGGCCTCGTCGTCCTCCTAGCAAGGGGTTTAGTAGAGCGCTTAGGTGGCATAAGGACGCTAGCTATCTCAATAGCCTGCTACATGGTCATCGTGCCCTCCTACGCCCTAGCCTGGAGCCCCCTAGCCTTCGTAGTCCTCTGGCTAGCCCCAGTTTGGCCATTCTTCAACTTGGGCTACATACTGAGCCCAGCTGAGCTATCCAAAGAGGAGGTCAGGGGCGAGGCCATGGGGGCCAGCGAGGTAGCTAAGAACTTCGGCGTCCTATCTGGCCTACTAGGTGGCCTCATAGCAGATGTAATAGGGCGTGAGAACTCTCTACTCCTCACGGCCATACCCTTTGGGCTAGCAATTGCCTGTATGGTAGCATGCCATAAAGCCAGCAGGGAACACCACGGGGTGGAAAGGCGAAAAAGATTTTAGGGAATGTGTGTAAGCTTAGTCGTGTGGCCCACATGAGGGTGCCAGCCACATGCGTAGCACTAATCATGCTAATTCTCTTACTTCAGGCTATCCAGGCAAGCTCCCCTCCCCCTATGGCTACGAGGCCCATCGTGGTGGGGGGCCATCATGATCACGGGCTTGTTCTAGAGGCCACACACGGTAGCTATGCCCTAGCGCACGTAGGTAGGGAGTGGGCACTAGGCCTGGGGCATGTAGAAGGCCCCCAGCTAGGGTCCAGGGAGGCCCCTAGCCCTGAAGGAGGGGCCTCTAACGTAAGTAGCCTAAGCCATAATATGGGCACATGGCCAGCGCTAACTAACGTAACCATACACTCAGGCGACCTAATTGTAAGTGGCTCAAGGAGTAGGCTGGTGATAAGGAACTGCAAGTTCATAATAAAGGGGAGCCTCATAATACTAGATGGGGCTAGGGCGCTCATAGAGGACTCCACCGTCTATCTAGACGTGCCTTCCTCTGGAGATAAGGCATCAAACATAACCATATCTAGCTCAAGTGAGCTTAGAGTAGTTAGCTCTGTTCTAGGCACTACTGGCCTCCTCCTAGTCCTCCAAATAGAGGCTAACTCCTCTAGCTTAGTGGCCATAGACTCGCTAATTGCAAATGCAAGCATAGTATGCTATAACAGCAGCTTAGAGCTTACCAGCTCAACCATAAGGGGGCGTGTTGAACTCTTGGGCTCAAGCTCTCTAACGGCCTACGATAGCACATTTACATCCTCCTTAGCACTTAGGCAATCAAGCTCTGCCTACCTCTCCTCCTCCTTCGTGCAGCACGTATTCTTGGAGTTCTACAGGAGGACGAAGGCCATAATAAGGGGCCTAAGGCATGGCTACGTGAGGTCGTGGAGCTTCCTCTCCAATGCTACTGTGGGGACCATATACATTGATCTTAGCTTATCAAATTGCTACGTGGGCTCCTGGTCCCTCAACCTAACGCAATCAGCAGTTGTAGCGCTTGAGCTATCCTACATCTGGGAGGCAAGTGCCTTCGCCTGCTCAATCCTTAAGCTCTTTAACTCCAGCGTTGGGGAAGTAATAGCCCATGAGAACTCAGCCCTATGGCTTGGGAATAGCTCTGCCAACATGATGAGGGCACTAGATGATTCCTATGTATCCCTAAGTGAGGCTGACGTGCTTGCCTTCGTCATAGAAGATGATCCTGAGGTCTTCGTAGCTAACTCAAGCATAATGAGCCTCCTAGCAGTAGGAAGGCCATTACTAGAAGTGCGTAACTCCTTCCTAGATGACATCTGCTTGGCCTGCTCAAGGGATGCACGCCTTGGCTTTATTAACTGTATAATCGCTGAGAGGATGACGATAAAGGCGAGGAGCTTGGTTACAGCATTAGGCTGCTCCATAGGGGAGGTAGATGCCTTTGGCCACTCCATCGCCAAGCTCCTGGATTGCTATACAACGACCCTGCTGGCTAGGGAGTACGCACGCATAGAGGTATGGTGGTCGCTGAAGGTCTGTGTGAGTTTAGATGGCGTGCCACTAGAAGGAGCTAAAATAACGGTCTTTTATAAGAATGGGACTGAGTTCCTATCCCACACTACTGGTCGCTTGGGCTGCTCCTTCTTCCTACTCTTATGCACTATCATACTGCACTATGGAACATTGCAAGTGCAGCCTTACTTCGTGCTTGTAGAATACGGCTTGCTATGGGCTTCTGAGGAGGTAGAGCTAGATGGGCCTACTGTCCTGCCCATTAGGCTTGAGAGGGGGGCCGAGCTCACCATTAGGTGCGTGGATGCAGCTAGTAAGCCCCTAAGGGGAGCCCATATCGTAATCTACAGGGAGGGCGTGGAGTTTGACAAGGGCCTCACTGGCCCTGAGGGGGTAGCCATAATAGAGGACCTACCCGTTGGGAACTACACCATCTCGGTCTTCTGGTGTGGTGTTGAAGTAGCACGTGAGGAGGTCTTCATACACGGTGTTGATGATGAGCTCGTGATCGTGTGCTCGGTATTTGACATACTGGTATTCGTGGAAGGACCAGGTGGTCCCATAAGCAATGCTCTAGTCTCCCTAGCCATGTTTAAGCACCCTCGTATCCACTTCACGGCCCTAACGAACGCAACGGGCGTGGCCATGCTTAGGGACATACCTGCTGGCCAGTACGACCTATTCGTGCAGGCAGAGGGCTACGTTACGTACGAGGCCACCATAGAGGTTAAGGAGCAGGAGCAGGTCGTGAAGGTAGTGCTTGAGGCCGTGGAAGGGCAGGGGCAGCCTGCCGTCCTGATCTGGCTTCTAATTGGGCTTATCTGCCCCCTCACGGTTATCCCACTAGCCCTCTACATCAGGAGGCGAAGGAAGAAAGGGACTTAGACATTAAGTAGGCATCCTCTCCATCAAGGTAATAGCCCTTAAGCACCGTTTTCCTCACGAAGCCAAGCTTCTCATATAGGCTTATGGCAGGCGTATTGCTCACCCTTACCTCTAGGAAGCACTCGCCTACGCCATAACGCTCTGCCATCCTGGAGAGGGCCTCACGTAGGAGGGCCGTCCCTATGCCCTTACGCCTGTGCTCTGGCATAACGGCTATGGATATGACATGGCCCCTTGCCCCCCCTAGGCCCCAGATTGACCTCTCAATTCGGCACATTATGTAGCCTACTATAACGCCATCTACCTCAGCAACGAGAAATAAATCTGGGAAGGACCTGTAGGTGCTTAGGAAGAAGCCCCTCGTGTAGTTCTCAGGGAGGCAGGTCCGATTTATGAAGATTACCCTCTCAAGGTCCTCAGGCCTGAACTCCCTTAGCCGAAAGCTCAAGCCCCCACCTCCCCAGGAGAGGGGCGACAGGCGCTTTAATTAACATTACGAGCAAGCGCCATGGGGGCCAGCGGGCTTAGGCGGGCGTTGGGAGCGTTATATTGCCGTGGGTCATCACTAGCACTCCAGCATCACGGCCAGCTAACTTAAGGGCCTTCTCAAGCCCCTCCTGGGCAGTGCGAGCTGGCTCAAGCCTAAATATATCACGGACCTGGTCGCTTGGCATGCTTGAGACAAGTATTATATGGGCCTTCTCAAGGGCCTTCATTATGTAGTATGCCTTATGCCCACCTAGGACGAAGTTAGCCTTGATCCTCTCCTCCATTTCCTCAAGCGTCTTGTAACGGGTCATCCACTCGTAGAACACCTTATGGCCATGCCCCTCTGGGCACTCAGCGATGGCTACTATAACTCCACCGTCCTTAACGGCCTCAAGGGCTGTGTGGATGCCCTTGTAGGCCTGGTAGAGGTCTATGTCGTGTGGGTGGCCACCTGAGCTGACGACCACTACATCTGCCTTCTCCTTCAATGGCACCTTGTATATCTTATCCACTAGCTTAACGCCCTCCATGAAGGCCTTCTCTAGGTCGCCAGCAAAGGCCTTAACTAGCTCGTGGTGGGCGTTCTCCACGACATTTAGTATGAAATCTACATCTGCTAGCTTAGCTGCCTCCATCATATCCTCGTGGACGGGGTTGCCCTCTAGCACGCCCATCTTGGCATTTGGGTGGAGCAGCATGGCGTGGTTGAACTGTATGGTGCTAGCAGATGAGACGCCAGGTAGGACGCTCTTACGGCCACCACCGTAGCCAGCGTAGTAGTGGAGCCCTACATCGCCAGTTAGGATCCTCACATCTGCCTCAGCGAACACCCTATTTACTTCAACTCTATTCCCAAAGCTCGTATCACCTATGTAGACATGGCCAGGGGCCTCGCAATCATGGCTTAAGACCCTAACACGCCTTAGCACCTCAGGCCCAAGCAGCTTCTCTGCTTCCTCTGGCCTAACGGCCCTGTGCGTCCCACAGGCAAACAGGATGGTTATGTTCTCATCCTTTACGCCAGCTGAGTTGAGCTCATCTAGTATGGGCGGTATCATAAGCCAGCTGGGGGCGGAGCGTGTGTGGTCCTCAGCTGTTATAACGACCTTATCGCCAGGGCCTACTATATCGCTGATCCTATCGGTCCCAATGGGCTCTGATAAGGCCCTCAGGACCTCATCCCTTGGGCTTGGGACGCCAGGCACCTCCCTGGGCTCTAGGAAGCCTAGGAAGTTTCCCTCAGGCACCTCAATACGCACCTTAGTCCTCCCGTAGGGGAGCCATACCTCCCTCATGGCACTCATATCTAGCTGGAGAGGCATTTAAGCCTGATGCCTAGCCCTCAGGAGCTCTTCAAGCCCCCTCATGGCCTTCTCAAGCGCAAGCCTACGGGCCTCAAGTGCTATATCGCCCCTGGTGGCCTCTATGAGTCTACGCCCTACATCGCACTTCCTCCTGAGCTCAGATAGTATGGCCTGTGCTTCATCAAGAGAGATCAGCTCCATGTATATGGCCTCCATCTGCCCAAGGCAGCGCTCGGCTTCCTCAAGCCTCCCTTCCTTAAGGGCCTCAAGGGCCCTACGCCTTAGCTCGCCGATCACATCGGCTAGGCCAAGCAGGTATTGATCTGGTGGGACGCCTAGCTCAGATGGGCTAGGGGGCTCGGAGCCAGATACGAGGGATAGCAGGAGCTCTGCCTCAGCATACTCTTGGTAGGCTGGCCCAAGCATGCTCAAGCTAGCTACCTCTGGCCTACTTAGGAGGAAGGCCCTTAGCTCCCCTAGCTCCTCCCTTGCCCTATCTAGGAGCTGCCTAGCCTCGCTTAAGTCGCCCTTGTGTATGGCGAATATGGCCCTCTTAGCTAGCTTAGTTATACGCCTTGAGTTCTTCTGGACCTCGCTCCTAAGCTCGTAGGCCTCCTTTATGGCCCCCTCTGCCTTAGATAGCACGCTGCTCAGCTTGCCCATGCATAGCACCGCCCAGCATGGGGATGGGGGCCTTAAAGTTATTATGGGCTCTTGGGATGGCCAGTTGGGTGGGCATTTGTCGTATAGGCCAGCTAGGACGGAGCTCTGGCAGGTTTTCCCTGAGCTAATAGATGTAGCACTAGGTCGTCTAAAGGCGGATCTAGTCGTGAGGGATGCCACGCTAGTAAATGTCTTTACAGGCGAGCTCCAGGAGGGCATAGATATAGCCGTTCGGAAGGACCGCATAGCCCTAGTTGGGGATGCAAGCCATGCCATAGGGCTTAGCACGAACGTTATAAGGGCAGATGGCCTCTACGCAGC
>DQYM01000065.1 GCA_011040545.1 Candidatus Bathyarchaeota archaeon
GAATATAGTTGAGGCCCTTCAGGGCCAGGACCTAGTATCTAGCCTCTCAGAGCTCCTTAGGGCCTTGGCCGAGAAAATTGAGCACTAGTGCTTCATCATCTTCTCCTCGTGCTTGCGCAGGTACTCTGCTGCCTCACCTACATCCATGAATAGCTCATCAACTCGCCTAACGTCCTCAACCTGAACGACATCCCTCTTGGCTACCCTTGCGTTCTGGGCTGCTAGGCTTAGGAGCTGAACGGCATATCTCAGCGATGTCCTAGCACCTATCTTCGTTAGCTCGGCTAGGGCATCCTCGCTTACGTTTATGCCCTCCTCCCTAGCCCTTATGCGTAGTATCTCCCTTATGGTATCCTCATCGTACTCCTCAGTTGTTATTATCACGGCCCTATCTATTAGGTCAAGCGGGAAGCCAAATGGGCTCTCTATGTCGGTGCCCCTTATGCGGGCGAAGCCCCTGTTCGTGGCCAGTATTATTATGGGCGAGAGCTCGCTCTCCATGGCCCTACTTAGGAAGCTGAAGGCCTCAAGGTCAAGCATGTGGGCATCATCTATGAATAGCACGCCAGGGTGTATGTAGGCCCTCCCCTCATCTACCATCCGCTTTACCTCCTCATCCACCATAGCCCTTACCTCTGGATCTATCTCACGTGCCTCACCACCGAAGCCAAATAGAAGGGAGAACAAGCCTCCCCTACGCCTCCTAGCATGGATTTCATCTAAATCTGCTAGTGTAAGCATGTAAACGAATTCCTTCTGCTTCTTAACCTTGCCAGTTGGCCTTGGAACACGCCTCCTAGCATCTATCTCATATAGCTTTGCCTTCTCGCTCTCAGAGCATATACCTAGGTTCACTACACGGCCAGTTTCAGCATCTATTTGCACTACGCAGCCCTCGGTTATGCCATAGGCGATTACCTGCTCAGCTACGTGGGAGCCAGCCTCAATCGTGCGCTCCTCCTCGGTTGTCCTAAGCCTCATCCTAACGCTCTCAGGCACCTTCTGGTAGGGGTTGTATGGGTGTGGGACCATGTTTATCTTGAGCTCAACGACCTCGCCCTCATAGACCTCACGCATCTCATGTATCTCAACCCCTATGCAGCGCCTCATGGCATCCATTAGGACCTCCGTCTTCTTCCTCTCAGCACTATACACCTCGCTTGCGCTCAAGTGTATGAAGGGCACGTTGGGGCCTAGCTCACGGGATATGGCTATGGCCAGGGCCGTCTTGCCAGTGCCAGGTGGGCCAGCTAGTATTATGCACTTACCAGCTAGCTTCCCCTGCTTTATCATCTCTACAACAAGGCCAGCTGCCTCCCTAGCCCTCTCCTGGCCAACCATGCCATCTTTTATCCTAACTGCCCTTAACCTCTCATCTAGGCCTAATCCCTTTACGTGCGTGTGGGCACCAATCCTCTGAAAGCGCCTAAGCTCTGATACCTCCCTTATGCCTGACATGGCCCCCTCCTCCCCACTGCGTCCATGCCTTACGCTAGTGCCTTATATGCTTATCCTGGGAAGGCTTATTGCCCATTAGCCTAACTACTGCTGGGCAGGAGTATGATAGGTGAGGACCTAGTGAGGGAGCTTGAGGGGATAGTAGGCCCTGAGAACGTGAGCACGGACCTTGTAGAACGCCTATGCTACGCTAGGGATGCATCTGAGAACAGAGCCCTACCAGGTGTAGTAGTATGGCCCCAAACGACGGAGCAAGTAAGCGCCATCCTAAAGCTAGCTAATGAGCATAAAGTGCCAGTTACGCCTAGAGGGGCTGGAACGTGCTTAAGCGGTGGGCCAGTACCGATAAGGGGCGGTATCCTCATGGTGATGACGAAGATGAACCACATTTTAGATATCAACATAGAAGATATGCTTGCTCTTGTAGAGCCAGGCGTTGTTTGGCAGCAGCTCAATAATGCTCTAGAGCCCTACGGCCTCTTCCTACCACCCGATCCAGCCTCTGGCTCTGTATGCACCATAGGGGGCTGCGTGGCTGAGAATGCTGGTGGCGTTAGGGCAGTTAAGTACGGGACCTTTAGGGATTGGGTCCAGTGGCTTGAGGTCGTGCTGCCAACTGGCGAGGTAATGGAAACTGGTGCTAGGACAAGGAAGTGGGTTTCTGGCTACGACCTCGTCAGGCTGTTCGTGGGCTCAGAGGGAACCCTTGGCGTGATAACGAAGATCATGCTACGCTTGTTCCCAAGGCCAAGGCACAGGGCCGTTATGTCGGCCTTTGCGCCAGGGCTGAGAGAAGCTGGGAAGGCCATATTCTACGTGATGAGCAGGGGCCTCACGCCATCGGCAGCTGAGATCATGGACAAGTACACGCTGGAGGCTGTTTCCAAGTATGCTGGCATGGAGTTCCCAGATTGCGAGGCCATGCTTATATTTGAATTTGATGGCTTCACGACCTCAGATGTCCGTGCGAGGCTTAGGGAGGCTAAGAAGCTCTGTGAGGCCTCTAATCTAAAGGTCAAGGTAGCGGAAACAGAGGCAGAAGCTAATGACATATGGAGGGCTAGGAAATCGGCATCGCCAGCCTTAGCTAGGCTAAGGCCATCTAGCATGCATGAGGATGCAACCGTCCCGACCAGCAAGGTAGCGGAAATGCTAGTTAGGGTCCGTGAGATAAGCAAGCGCTGGGGCGTCCTCATAGCTACCTTCGGCCACGCTGGCGATGGGAACCTGCACCCAGTTATCCTATTTGATGAGCGGGATCCAGATGAGCATGATAGGGCCATGAGGGCTGCTGAGGACATATTCAAGGCTGCCATAGAGCTAGGTGGGACCCTCACGGGCGAGCACGGCATAGGCCTCTCAAAAGCACGCTTCTTCAGCCTTGAGCACGGAAGCGTGGAGATCAAGGTCTTAAGGGCCATAAAGAAGGCCCTAGATCCAAATGAAATTTTGAACCCAGGCAAGATATGGGGTGATTAAATTGGCTAGTGGCTTAAGCTTACCAGAGAATGCCCTTAGGGAGATATTTAGGTGCTTTAGATGTGGATACTGCCGTTCTGCCTGCCCTACCTTTGCAATTAAGGGCTCTGAGAGCTGGAACGCAAGGGGTCGCCTTATACTAGCTAGGGAGCTCATAGAAGGTCATGTAGAGCCAGATAAAACCATACTGGATAGGATATTCTCCTGCAACTCCTGTGGCGCCTGCGAAGTCGTCTGCCCAGCCGTCGTGCGAGTTGTAGATGCGCTCACGGCCCTTAAATCTGCCTTAGTGGCCTCTGGCGTGAAGCCCCCCGAGCCTATTGTCAAGATACATGAGGCCATACTAAGGCATGGCAATCCATTTGGAAGGGGCCAGTACCAAGAGGGCCCTAAGGAGGGCAAAGGTGAAGTCTTGCTCTTTCCAGGCTGTGTGGCCCTAGAGCTTGAGCCAGGCCTGATAAGGGCTATTGAGGCCATACTAGAGGCAGCAGAGGTCCCCTACTCTATACTTGAGGGGCCTTGCTGTGGCTCCCCACTACATAACATGGGGTTTAAGGGTGATGCGGAAAGGCTTGCTGAGCGCTTAGCAAGCAAGATACGTAGCTCTAGTGCTGAGCACGTGATAACGCCATGCCCCATGTGCCTCTTGGCCCTAAGGCCATACCTGGGCCAGCGAGTGGAGCACACGACCACGTTCATGAGGAAGCTGATGGATGAGGGGAGGCTCGTCCTAAAGCGCAAGGTCGGCCTTAAGGCAACCTACCATGACCCCTGCGTGCTTGGTCGCCAGCTAGGCATCTACGAGGCGCCAAGGGAGCTGATTTGGCAATCTGGCCTAGAGCTCCTGGAGATGCCGAGGAGCAGGGCCAACTCGGCCTGCTGTGGCTATGGCTACTTGAACTTCATGGCCTACCCAGAGCTCGCACGGGAGATGGCGAAGAGGAGGATCTTAGAGGCACTTGAGGTTGGTGTGGATGTGCTCATCACGGCTTGCCCATCTTGCTTGCATGCCCTATCTGAGGCAGCAAGGGAGGTCGCAAGGGCACTAGCCGTATCCGATGTATCTGAGGTCATAGCAGAGCTAGCGACATGATATGTGATCTCAGGAGCCCTGGAGGCCCTCCCACTCGCTTAAGAGCTTGACCACGGCTCCAACAACTAGCTTAGCCTGCTCTAAGGCCCACCTAGCATCCTCTGGCCCGTATAGCTCATCGGGAGGTACCCCCATTTCCTCATCTCCATACATGCTGGTTTCCCTCTCGTGCCTCAGGAGCCTAGATATAAGGGCAAATCGCCCGACCTGCTCCCTAAACCACCTCGGGAACCTTTCCTTATTCGCCTTGAGCACAGGCCCTACATCGTGCCACCTCGGTGGCTCTACACCAACAAGCCTGAGGGCAGCCTTTAGGGCTAGCTCAACGGCCTCCTGGCTCTGCCTAACCACATAAGCATAGTTGCCTGTTTCAAGGGCCTCGGAAGCATGTCTAAGTCTTTCTTCTGCCTGCCTTACGTATGAGCGTGCCATGCGGTAGTTATTCAATCTCTATCACCTCACCGAACTTAGCATCTGGCTTTAGCACCCAATACCATCCCCTGCCTAGCTTAACCCTCCTTGCGCCTAACTCCTCTAGCTTCCGCCTTAGTCTCTCAAGCACGGACTTGAAAAAGCCACCTTTATCATAGATTAGTATGGCATCCTCCACCATGTCAAGGTAGAGGGGCACTAGCCTCTTGGCTTCCTCAGGCGTCTTCAGCACTGGCGATATGCATGTGGCTACGCCATGCTTCCTTACTAGCTGGCCGATTAGTGGGTCCAGCTCTTCCTCAATTCGGCAGAACCATAAACTACGCTTGATACGGCCCCTCGGCAGCCCCTCAGCTATGATGAGCACATCTACATCGCTATCTGGCCTTGCCTCACCCCTAGCTACGCTGCCGAACACGACTAGGGATACGAGCCTATCGCCTAGCTCGGCCTTAAGGGCCTGGAGTAGCTCCTTAACTAAGGCCCTGTAGGGCTCAGGGACCTGCTCTATCCCTTCCTTCCACATCCAACTTGATGGAGGCATTTCCATATTTATACCTTGTGAAGGCCACTAGGCCCTAACCGCCTTCATGGCACGAGCCTAAACTTATCACGTGGGAAGAGCACTACCTCACGTATGTTCTGCTTGCCAGTAATGACCATCATTAGCCTAGCCAAGCCTATGGCCCACCCCGCATGTGGTGGCATGCCGTAGTCAAAGGCCCTTAGGTGGTGCTCAAAGGAAGCTGGGTTAAGGCCCTGCTCCTTCAGGCGCCTTACCAATAGCTCCTTATCGCTTATCCTGGTCCCACCCGAGGCTAGCTCAAGCCAGCCGTGCATGAGGTCAAATGCCTCGCAGACCTCAGGCTTATCATCACGGGGCTTTATGTAAAATGGCTTTGAGGCCGTTGGCCAATCAGTTATGAAGTAGAAGCCTGGCTTCTTGGCCCCCAAGGCCCTAAGGGCTGGCGTAGGTAGATCCTCGCCCCAGGGCACATCAAACCCCTCTGCCCTTACGATTTCAAGCACCTGGTCGTAGGTGAGCCTCTCAAATGGGACCTTAGGCACCTCAAGGTCCTCACGGCCAAGGAGGGCTAGCTCCCTACGGCAGTTCTGCTTCACGGCCCTTAGGACGTACCTAACTAGCCTCTCCAGTATGCCCATTACATCTTCTGCATCTGCAAAGGCAGCTTCTACATCTATCATCACGAACTCGCTTAGGTGCCTCCTGGTGTGGGACTCCTCAGCCCTGAAGTAGGGGGCTATCTCAAATACACGCTCAAAGCTAAGCGTGAGCTCCTCCTTGTAGAGCTGGGGGCTCTGGGCTAGGAAGGCCCTCTCACCAAAGTAATCAACTGGGAAGAGGGCAGCCCCACCTTCAGTAGCCGTAGCTATTATCTTAGGCGTGAATACCTCTACGAAGCCCTCACGTGATAGGAACTCCCTAGTGGCCCTGAGGACCTCGTGCTGTATGGTGAATATGGCCCTTACATCCTCCTTCACGAGGTCTAGGACCCTCGCATCCAGCCTTACATCTAACTCAGCTGGCGTCCTGCCAGTTGGGTCTATTGGCAGTGGGTACCTAGCCCTTGAGAAGACATGGACCTCACGTGGTATTACCTCAAATCCACCTGGTGCCTCTGGGTAGGCC
>DQYM01000050.1 GCA_011040545.1 Candidatus Bathyarchaeota archaeon
ATCCCCATCCCTATCTACGGCATAGCTTAGGTCAGGTACCCCGAAGTCAACCCCAGTATCTACTATTGATATAACAACGCCATCGCCCCAGATATTGAGGTCCCCCTCAACCTTATCAACTCCGATTATCTCCCTTACCTTCCACTGATTCAGCACGTTACTAGCATCTTGATGTGAGCAGTACTGCTTGAAATCTGGCTCCTTAAGGCGGAGGTACCTATCTGCCATGATATATACCGTCCCTGGTAGATCAGAGATGGCCCTCACGGCCTCAGGGGATGGGACAAGGCCAAAGACCAAGTACGTATTGCCTAACCTCGCCGTGCAGCTAACGTGCATGAGCTCGCTAATGGCATCAAGATCCCCCTTAGCCACCACGATCACGCTTAGCTTCCCCTTGAAGCACCTAACCTCCTCATCACTTGGTAGCTGGCCCGTTGATATGTACTCCTCAAGCACGGCATCCATCTTCCTAGGCCTAGCCTCCCCTAAGGTGGGCGTGATGCTAAGGGGGGTGCCTAGGCCCCCTAGCCCATCATCAGCTGGCGCTACGACCACCGCTAGGGCCTGATTGGTGCTTAGGAGGGGGAGCTGGCCTACCAGGGCCACGAGCAGGAGGGCCATGATTGCTAGGTGCCTCATGCCCATCCCCAGGCTAGCAATGGCCTAGACCTATTATAAGGATATGCACACCTAGCCTTGGGCAATTGCTACGGGAGATACATGGCGTATTAAGCTAGAGAGAAGCCTCTGTCTTCTCACAACCTTTAAATACGTGCTGCTCTCTACATCGTGCGGAGAGGTGGAAGGGCGTGAGCAGGAAGCAACTGCTCACGGCTATTGCTGTTTCATCGTTGATGGTGCTTCTCCTGCTTACTAGCGCTCCAATGGCTGCGGCCAAGCCCGCCAGGCCTGGCCCACCCCTTGATGAGATCGTGGTAACGGTGAGGATGGATGAGGAGGTGGGCATAAGGGATACCGTGGCTGGTAGGTTAGATGTCTTCCTCTGGGGCAATCCAATATCGGTCTACGAGGCCCTGGAGGAGGCAGAGCGTGAGAAGCTAGTTCTAGTTAGGAGCACAGCTGCCTTCTACGATATAGATGTTAACCCAATAAACGATACTGGCGTGCCAGGCGTTATAGAGGTATCTGGTGGCGAGGGCGGGACCTACAGGGCAGATGGCCTCTACTTCAACCCATGGGCTGTAAGGGAGATAAGGTATGCACTTAACTGGCTGATAAGCAGGAAGTTCATCGTTGAGGAGATACTAGGTGGTAGCGGAGATGCTATGTACAGCCCAGTTGCCCCAACTGAGTACGCTAATGCCACCGTGTATGAGGTCTACCAGGCCCTGGGCCTGAGGCCCGAGGGCGATCCAGAGCTTGCGGAGAGCATGGTTGAAGATGCCATTTCCAACATCAAGACCATCTGGGCTGACATGGGCGTCCCATACGACCTGAGGATGGGTGCTGATGGCTACTGGGAGTTCTTTGATGGCACGAGCTGGAAGACGGTTGAGGTCAACTTCTTCATAAGGATTGAGGATGAGAGGCTATACCTAGGCCGCTACGTAGCTGGCATGATTGAGCACTACTTCCACTTCAAGGTGAACAAGATAGAGAAGGAGAGGGGCATCTGTATCAGCGAGGTCTACTATGGCGATCCATCTGCCTACAGGTGGGACCTATACACGGCTGGCTGGGTCAGCATGGCAGAGTGGAAGTACCCAGAGTGGAGCATAGCCCAGATGTACGCTGGTTGGTACGGCTGGATGCCCATGGGCTACTATGGCCCATCTGAGCTAGAGCAGCTCACGCTTGACCTATGCTATGGCAAGGTCCCACCTGAGCAGTACTGGGATAAGATAAAGGAGGCCATTAGGCTAGGCATACAGGAGAGCGTTAGGGTCTTCGTGGCTGAGACGTGGGAGTTCTTCCCAGTGAACAAGGATAGGGTCTACAACATCGTGGCTGGCACCCGCAGTGGCCTATGGACCATATACCCATTCAGGACGGCTACGACACCAGATGGGAAGCTCAGGGTATCTGAGTACTCAGCACCTGGCACGCTATTCATGAGCCCCTGGAACCCAGTTGGTGGGTTCCAGGATGTCTACTCCGAGGTCCTATGGAGGTACGTAAGGGACTACGGTGATTACCCCGATCCAATTGCAGGTGAGCCAATACCAATTAGGGTAACCTGGTCCATTGAGAAGGGCCACATACCAGTGCCACCTACGGCCCTGAAGTACAACGCTACAGAAGACACGTGGTATGAGGTCGGCTCTGGCCTAGTGGCCAACGTGAGCATTACGTTCAACTACAAGTTCAGCAAGTGGCACGATGGCCACCCAATGAGCCTAGCAGATGTCCTCTACCTCATACCATTCAGCTTACAGGAGATAGACCCAACTGACCCACTGTACAACTGGATAGTGGATTACTTCTTCTCAGCGGGCATACTTGAGTACGATAAGTCGGTGCTAGGCTATGAGATAATAAACGATACAGCCATAAGGGTGTACGGCACCTACGTGCACCCAGTTTCAGATGCCGTAACAGCCGATTACTACCTCATCTGGCCAAGCCTGCCCTGGCAGGTCTACGCTGCCATGGAGTACTGCGTGTGCTTCGGTGGCCCAGCCTATGGCGTAACCTACGGCTTCTACTGGTGGGATGTTGATTACCTAGGCAAGGACTACTGGATTGACATGATAGTCCCATCCCACGTAACCGACATAAAGGCTGCTGCCGAGGGCCTAAAGGATAAGACGCTGCCAAACTGGGAGCTCTTCCGCATCCACAGGAACTTCAATGGCCTACCAGCTGATGTCATGCCAACCGAGGCTGAGGCCGTGGCTGGCTATGAGGCCCTCATAAACTGGGCCGATAGCCACCACCACGTAGCCATAAGCAATGGCCCATACTACATGGATAGGTGGGACCCAGACCTAAGGGTCATGTACCTAAAGGCCTTCAGGGATGAGAGCTACCCATTTGATGAGGAGTACTGGGTCAAGAGGCTTGAGGAGATGGGGGCAACTGTGCTAAACCCAGGCCCACCAGCCGTAGGGCCTGCTCCACCACCTCCAACGCCAACCTGGGTCTGGTATGCTGTTGGAGGGGCAATTGCAGCTATAGTCATCATAGCTGTAGCAGTTGTCGTCCTACGTAAGAGGGCCTAGAGCCCAAGAACCCCCTTTATTTTTATTGCTATCTAGCTTAGTACCCCTAGCTAAGTCCCTCACTAGCAATGCATTCCCTTATGGCATCAGAAGGCCTTAGTTAGTGCCTATTAGCGAAACGCTTTTTTAAAGGGGTCAAGGGGAAAAACACGGGAGGAGAGGGAGATGGGCTACGGGAGATACGTGCTGTTCAGGCTTGCTAATATGTTCGTAGTCCTAATCCTCGTAACCGTCATATCTGCAGCCCTATTCTACGCTGCTGGCGAGGCCTTCCTCTGGGACCTAGTGATGAGCCATGTTAATGCAGAGGTCTCAGCCTACAGGCAGCAGTACCCAACTGCAACTGAGGAAGAGATAAGGCGCTTTAAGCAGGAGAGGGAGAAGTTCTGGATGGATTACTATGGCCTAACTAAGCCATTGTGGGAGCGGGTCCTCACGACGACATGGAACCTAATGACGTTTAACTTCGGTAAGGCCCTACAGCTTAGGACGCCTGGTGGGAGCGATAAGGTCATTGACCTAATACTTGATAGGCTGCCGAACACCATATTGCTGTTCACCGTGGGGGACCTCATAACCATGGCCATAGGCATCTACCTAGGCATGAAGGCTGCTAAGAACGTGGGCAGCCTACTTGATAGGGCTATCTCAACGTTTGCTATGGTAACCTACAGCCTACCGATGTGGTGGACTGGCATGCTAATGATAATGGTGTTCTCGTACTACATACCAAACCCATTTAACCCATACGAGGGCCTGTTCCCATCTGGTGGCATACTATCACCTGAGGTCCCACCAGATCCATTCCTCAGGTTCCTGGACTTCCTCTGGCACCTAACGCTACCAGTAACAACGCTGGTCCTAGTTTCCTTCGGTGGCTGGGCCTATGCCACTAGGAACATCGTGCTTGGGACCCTACAGCAGGACTTCGTGATGGCTGCTAGGGCAAAGGGGCTGCCTGAGAGGAAGGTCCTATATGGCCACGTCCTCAGGGCCTCAAGCCCAGCCATAGCCACGTCGGTTATACTAAGCGTGATCGGCTCGCTAGGTGGTGCAATGATCTCTGAGACGGTATTCAACTGGCCTGGCATGGGCAACTTGGCATGGATGGCCATAGCAAACATGGACTTCCCCGTCCTGCTTGGCTGGATGTACGTAACAACGCTAATATGGTTGCTTACGCTCATAGTAATTGACTTGATCTACGGCCTACTTGACCCAAGGGTGAAGGTAGGCATTGCCGTCAAGGGGACGTGAGGTGGGAGCTTGGGCTTTAAGGAGTTCTGGGAGGAGTTCTTTAGGTATAAGAGCGGCATAGCTGGCTTAATCCTGCTCTTTGGCCTAGCCTTCATGGCCATTGGTGCCCCACTCCTCGCCCCAACCGAGGCCTACGAGAACTGGCTGAACGATGAGTACTGGGTTGAGAACCCAGAGGGCGTCCCACCGACCTGGGCAGCCTGGCTGATGGGCAAGAACCTACCTGGCCACATCATAATGACGGACCCAGTTGAGGAGGACCGCTGGCAGGAGCCACTCCCATGGGGGGCTAGGGTGTACAGGTGGGTGTTCAAGTACGACTTCTACTACGATGAGCCACCTAAGGACCTGATGTTCAGGGTGCTTGGCGTAACCAGGGGTGAGAAAGCGCCTCTGATACGCATAAAGATAGTGAGGCCAGATGAGAAGGAAATAACAATAACATGCAATTATAAGCTCTCAGAGCGCTTCAGGGATACCAACTGCATATCAATAAGTGTTACTGGCACGAAGGAAGCTAGGTTTGATCCACTATCAAAGGGGGCTACCTGGCGCTTTGCTGAGAAGTACGAAACCGAGGAGAACATGATCAAGGCCATAGGCATGGTTATTGATGAAATGGATATAGTCTTCCGTGAGGCAGGGCCAGGCATGATATTTGGCGATACACCACTGCTCCACGGCACCTACAAATTCATCATAACGGTCAAGATGTACAATCCAGGGGATAGGTTTGATGGCATGAGGGTAATAGTAGCTGGCAAGGTCTACGGCCTCCTGGGCACCGATATACGTGGTAGGGACCTATGGGTAGGCATCGTATGGGGCTCAAGGCTTGCCCTTATAGTTGGCCTAATAGGCTCGGTAGTGAGCACGGTCGTTGGCGTGTTCTACGGTACCGTGAGCGCCTACCTAGGTGGCATAAAGGACGAGATACTCCAGAGGATCTACGAGGTAGTAGCTAGCATACCCGTCCTGCCCATACTAATACTCATGGCAGCTATCTTCAAGCCCAGCGTCTGGAACCTAGCCCTAATGATGGCCTTATTCTACTGGACTGGCCCTGTTAAGACGGTCCGAAGCATGGCCCTACAGATAAAGGAGGAGCCATATGTAGAAGCTGCGAGGGCCATAGGGGCTAGTGGCTGGAGGATACTGACCAAGTACATAGCTAACCAGGTGCTACCGTACACATTTGCCCTCATGGCCATGACTGTACCAGGCGTCATACTAACTGAGGCAGGCATAAGCTTCCTCATGGGCGGTGAGATAATATCAGAGCCAACGTGGGGCAGGATACTTGGTGATGCACATGGGTATAGCAAGATGTGGTGGTGGATACTACCGCCAGGCTTCATGATATGCCTGACTGGCCTATCCTTCGTGCTGATAGGCTACGCCCTTGATAAGATACTGAACCCGATGCTGAAGAGGTGATGGCGATGGTGCTGCTTGATGTCAGGGACCTAAGGACGTACTTCTTCACGTTCAGGGGGGTCGTTAAGGCAGTAGATGGTGTGAGCTTTAAGGTTGAGAAGGGCAAGACCTTTGGC